>JBAROI010000013.1:0-2744 GCA_049642015.1 Candidatus Omnitrophota bacterium
CCTTTTTTACGACGTCGGACTCCTTTATCAAGATCCTTTTTAAAGCGAAGGCTAAATTAAGGCTTTGATTTTCGACGAGATCAGCCGGCTCGATCCGATCTATTTCATCAAGTATCATCTTTATTAGATCTGTTTTTTCTTCTATCCCCCCCGTCAGAATGTCATACAAAAACGCCCTCCCGGCCGCGTCTTCCGTTTCTTTGATCTTCTCGATCACTTTTTCCGCTAAGGCGGGATTTCTTTTTATTTCCTGGATAGCGATCGATTTTATTTCTTCGAAAGCCTTTTGGGCATCGCGGCTTCTCTTTCCGCCCTGCATTTCTGATCCCGCGGATATCAGCTTATAAAATCGTTCGGGAGTGATCTTGATCTTTGTATAAGCCAACTTCAGCTCTTTTTTCATCGCAAGCGCCAGATAGCGCCTCACGTGGTCTTTTTCCTCTTCTTCGCCAATTTTCTCAAGAAAAGGATCTATCATGCCGGGGTCGTCCCTTAAAAACCTCACAAGAGCTTTAACGTAAGGATTTTCTTCAGTACCTAAGTAGCGGCTTCTATCTGATCGGTCTTGCACTACATCTAAAGGCATCCCTCTTAAAGCAGTTAAAAGTCCTTCGAACCGCTCAGGCGGCGTCCCTGCATTTTTGCTTACCGAAATGGCAGCAATATAAGCTTCGTACAGATTTAATGCGGCGAATGGGTGGGTATCCTGCGGCATTTTTATTGCTTCTGAAAACAGCATATCGATCTGTTCGTTATCAAAAGCGATATCCCGCCTTTCTTCCGTGCCCCTGGCCAATGTCCTGGCAAAGTATCCTTTCATATTGGTATCTTTTTCTGTTCTGATCAGCTCAAGAAGTCCATCTTTAAATTCAGGACTCTTGATCAGGAAATTTATTAACACATTGGAAAAATGTCTTCTTACAAAGAAATATCCGGACGAATCTACCGCATCGCCCGCCTTTCTCATCGCTTTTATCAGGATATCAAATTGCCGGGGTGTGGGTTTTCTGTGTGCGTACGTGTATAAATCCGGGCTCGCCAAAATCTCGGCAATATTTGCCCTTATGCTCGCGTCGCGCTCACTTTCCAGAAGGTTTATGAACCCTCCCAACAGGTCGGGGTCATTGGTTATAGCCCTTCTTAAGACTCCCAGACAACCTAACCTTCCGCGGAACCTGTCATCCGGATCGTACCCTTCTTCCATCCCCCTCATCACGTCTATTATTACGCGACATTGCTCAAACGTAAGTGTTGGAATTTTGGGCTCCTCTTCCTCTTCTCTTCTCAATTCATATTCTCTTTCAAAATAGTCTGCGGGAATATTGGACCCCTCGGGTAAATTTTCCAGTTCCGCCTCAAGGGCTTCTCTTTTTCTATCCCGGATATCAAGTATGATCCTTCTGGCAAAATGATCATCAGTTGCACCTACTATGACCCAGGCAAAATAGCTCTTTATTCTATTATCTTTCGAATTTTTTATGATCTCGACCACTTTATTGATCAAGGAAGGATCGGCGACCATGGCTTCAGATAAGTTTCTCCGAATTTCAGATATCGCGCTTTCACCTGTTTTCAAGTCTATTTTCGCAAGATATTCAAAATCCCTTTCTTCCGGCACATAATCTTCCTCTCCCCCTAAAGCAGACGAAAAATATTTGGCAAATTCTTTATCCCTGGTCTTGGACGTCTTCTTCAGGAGGTCATGCATAGTGCCTGATCTTAAGTTGTGCTTTATTTTCAAACGTGCCATAAACTCTTTATCCTGATCTCCCAGAAGATGTCTCTGCCAGGCGCGCAAAAGATAGTGAGGATCGTCTATTCCTTTAAGGGCTATTGCCAGGACCTCGTCCCCTTCTCCCCGAACATAATTCCACGTGTCTATTTCTTCTCCTCTTCTGTCCGTTAAAATGATCCTGCCCGAAACAAGGCCCAGCCATTTAAAAAGCCACAATAACTTCAACTTGCTGAATAGCCGGGTAAACCATCCCTTGAACTCTATCTTGATCTCGCCCTTCTTTACCAGGTATTCACAAGCCTCGTGGAACGCTGCGACCTTTTCCTCCGCTATGTCCTTATGAAGGGCGATAAAATCAGGCGCTTCAGGGTCTTCTTCTGTCGAGGCTGATGCAAAGCCGAACATGTCCTTGATCTTCCCGCGATCCTTCGGGCGTTCTTCGTAAACGAACATATGTTTTATGCCGCCGGCAAGACCAAGAATTTTTTTCATGATATGCCACTTATGTCCCGACTTATCCGTTAACGGCTCAACGCTATCTATTGTCTGGGGTAAAATTTTTAGATCGAAAGTTTTGATCTCGCCTGTCTTCGCGTCTTTCGCCGTAACTGAAAGCGTCTCTTCTTCCGGCCTTGCCTCGACTCTTGTAGCCTCAAGCTTCTTGCCGATCCTGGCCGGCTTCCGGCCGGGAGACATCACGGACTGCATCTTTTCTAGTCTGCCCTCGCCCAGGTCGCTCCAGTAATACAGCTCTATCTCGGCGCCATCGTCTTCATCGGAAGTGACCTTTTCCCCGTCAATATAAACGGCAACTTTATGTCCCTCCCTCTTTAAACGCCAGTAATAATCATGACTCCGCCACTTCTTATTATGTTTCATATCCGCAAATAATTCGGCCCAATTTATTCTCTTTTCTTCATCCGCAGCGATCATTTCCCCGACAAGATGAAAAGCGGTTTTTCTCTTCTTTGCCAGACAATAACGCGCTATTTCCCAGTATGTCCTGAAA
>JBAROI010000014.1:0-9144 GCA_049642015.1 Candidatus Omnitrophota bacterium
CTTTTCCCCTTGTCATCCCGAGCGAAGCCGAGGGATCTTTTCCCCTTGTCATCCCGAGCGAGCGAAGCGCTCGTTGTCATCCCGAGCGAAGCCGAGGGATCTTTTCCCCTTGTCATCCCGAGCGAGCGAAGCGCTCGTTGTCATCCCGAGCGAAGCCGAGGGATCTCTTTAGTTTTTAAGGAAAAAGCTAAGGGAGTTTTATTGGTAGGGGTGTGGTATAATCGTATAGTAAGCTGTCATTCCCGCGTAAGGATGTCATTCCCGCGTAAGCGGGAATCTAGTCTGATAAGTTCGGTGTGTGGTGGTTTTGTGTCAATGTCAATGTCAATGTCTGACCCCTAGGGTTTCCTATAGGACATGGTATTGTAATCTAAGGAAGTGTGGAGGAGATATGATAAAAAAAAGATTTATATGCATAGTTTTTATTATTGTAATTTCATCCTTAAATTGCTCGTCATATGCTTATGCCGGTAAGTATTCAAATTATGTCGATACTGAGACATTGGAAACGGACGTTAAAAGTATTGGGTTGATCGTTGTGGGTGTTGATAACTCCGGAAGTTTAAATGCTCGCTATAAAACCGAAATTGTATTCGAACGCTTTGATGGACATAAACATAGCAACAATAAGAGGCTAGTTGTTATGAGTGATGGCAACTGGCTTACGCCGCATTTCTCATCCTATCCCGGTAATGATTTCCTCTCTTTTGATAGTAAGTATCTTTATGCTGCTAATGGCTTTCCCGACAAGCTTGCTCTTACATTAGCGAAACAAGGCTATAATGTTACTGTTTTGAATTACGAGTACATTTTTAAGGAGTATAAATTCTCACAAGGGAAAAGTGTGGCGGAAACGTTAGACTTTACAAGAAAATCTTTCCCTGAACTAGACGCTGTATTGTTTGCGTTTTATAGAATATATGGTGCTACGTACGAAGGAGTCCTCTTAAGAGGCGTTTTGGTTATGTATGATTTGAAGGAAGGGGAAAGGCAGATATACAGGTACAAACAAAAAGGAGAGGTTTCAATGCGCAGCCTCTCCAAAGATAAAGTAAAGAATGAATATTCTAAAAGCCTATTTGGATTTAACGTCTTAGACGGAGTACGATACAGACCCACGGATGTTATTGATCAATACATAAAACAAATAAGAGATAGAATAATTGAAGATTTCCCCAAAAAGGCTGATTACGGAAAGATGATTAACAATCGCACTAGTAGTGCTGTAGCTTCATTTTCGAATCTACGCGGACAAACATACCCCATGTCTAATAACTCAAAAACGGGCACTGAGATCCCATTGGTAAGAAGTTCTACAATAGTAGGCGAAAACGGAGATTTGAATAAAAAAATAGAAGAAATTACCCTATGGAATAGGGTGAGCACAACGTATGGCAGTGTAAAACTCCCGAAGGGAGCAAAGGTACGGATCCCTATAGATCGTTTCGTGGCTGAGTTTAAAGCGAATGAGAATGGGGATCTTGTAGGGCTTATTCCCGGAGCGTATATCGGCATAAAATTCGATCTAGACGATGTGACATCCTATGAGATAGGACAATTCCATGCTAAATGGGGAACAGACAGTTTTCTTCTTGTCGATGATCAAAAAGGATATTTTGTTCTGGATGGAGAGAAACTGAAGGGACACGACCTGTTAACAACACGGGGTTGGCAAGAGTCCTTTTCTTCTTATTGCATGTTATTACATGAAGGGGCTGAAATAGACATACGGGGGAAAGACATATTCATTAAAAACGGGACAGCCTACTTCTATATACCGAAAGATTACGAAGAGAGAGAAATAGACAGCGAGTATCATGCCCCCGATGTTAATACCTACTATGTTAATCAAAAAGGCGATATAATCCCGGGGGAAGGGACTTTTCAGATCAAAAATAACAAAGCGATCGCAAAGGACGGGGATCTGAGACTGGACGCCCCGTTTATCCCCGCAGAGGAAGGATAAATAGGTAAATAGGGGACGGTTCCTAAATTAATCTCAGAGCCGTCCCTATTTTTGTATCCAACTTGTCCCTTTACCCTTAACGCTTTACCCCTTACTCCAACCATAGTATAATTCTCCTATGAAGCCGGGCGATATCCTCTTATTCAAAAACGAAGACTCTTTTCTCTCCAAGATCATAGCCTGGGGAACGAATAGCAAGTACTCCCATGTGGCTGTTTGTGTGTCCCCCCAGATGGATCTGGCCATAGAGGCGATGGCAGGGAAGGGGGTCAGGGCCATAGATATACGGAAGATCGGGTCAGAATATGACGTTTTCAGGGTGAAAGGGGAGTATGGTTTTGACCTGGATAAGACGATTTCCTGCCTTGTAGATAAGCTAAATTCGAGATATGACCTTTTAGGGGTCATATTCCTGGGGATTATAAAGCTACTGGCTAAAATAGGGCTTCCTCTTAAAGATACGGCAAACAAGTGGCAGATTGATAGGGATTATTTCTGCAGTGAGCTTGTGTTTGAGGCGTTTTTTCATGGCGGAGGGTTTAATATAGTTCCGGAAGTGCTAGAGGCGGATATAACGTCGCCTGGTGACATTTCCAAGAGCAGCGTTGTAGAAACGGTGTAAATTTATGTTAAAACAATTTAAAAAAATAAATAAATGAATATCTTGCAGAAAAAATATGCTCACGGTTTTGCCATGCCGGCCCGGCTTATAAAGGGCGTTCTCCCCGCCGCGGTCATGGCCCTGATCTGTCTGGTGGGGCGGTTTTGCCCGGCAGCACAGTACGACGATGAGAAAGCGTTCTTTTCCTACGAACGGTTCTACGATAAATCGGTGGTGATGGAAGAACCTCCTCGAGACGGGAAACTGCAGAAGGATATCAGCAGTTTCCTGAACGAGTTTTCAATGGGTATATACGCCATCTCCGAAGGTGATATGGAGCAGGCCGAAGAGCACCTGAAAGAGGCCAGGGCCATATGGCCGGAGTATTTCGGGACGGATTTTCTTCTCGCACGCATAAACGAGGACACCGGAAACGTCCGGCTGGCGGCCAGGTATTATAAGAGCTATCTTAACAAGCTCAGGTCCTTCTGGCAAAGGGAGAACAGGATATCGGAGAAGCTTATAATGTCTCTTACGCCTTACGGGGTGGAAGACTACGAGGCGGCCCAGGAAGTGATCAGGAGAAGGCTGAAGGGCTACGGAATAGACCTGGACAGCGTAAGGCCCGTATATACGGTCCCGCCGCTGGTCAAAACGATTGTCTTGTTTTCGGGCGCGGCGTCAATCTACATTTTGATAGTATACGTGGTCCTGCCTTATGTGCGTAAACGCAGGCGTATCGCCAGCGCACCCAAAGGGTATTGGATATGTCCCAAATGCGAGACTGAGAACACGACGCTCCAGAAAGAATGCGGAATATGCCGGTTCCCCCAGCCATAAGGGGCATGAAGAAATTTATTGATAGCATTGTATAGGGGAGGGGTTTGGGTGTAGAATGGGAATTATAAAAAGACTTAGGTTTAAATCAAACCTGGTGTAAACTTATCTAAGGGGCGATATGATAAAAAACATAGAAAAAGGCAAAATTGCCTGGATTTTAATAATCATTGGCGGTCTATCCGCTCTTCTCTCAATAAGCATCATGGAACAACAGGAATTTTCCGTTGCAAAAGAAGCCCTTGAAATGAGTGTACAGCAACACGCCCCATTCATCCTCTTGAAAATATGGTTCGCTCTCGGGGTGGTTTCATTGATATGGGGAATAATCCTGGGATATAAAAAGTTGGATAGATAAATAAAACATAACAGGGGACAGGTTTAATCTCAAAAAAGCGGTTTGAATCGGGGACGGTTCCTAAATTAATCCCAGAGCCGTACCCAGGAACCCATAAGTGAGGTTGCTATGAATATTTGGGCATTATGTAAGTGTGCTGAAGGTCAAATTTGTCCATTTTGTAAAATAGCAGTACTTATCTGTCTTATTCTATTAAGTGGGTTAATAGGCTACTTTATAGGAAAAAGAAAGAACAGAAAAACATAACACTGTTTATGAAATCAATCCTACACCTGTACCCCAGAAAAGAATTGAATAGGGTACATCTGTGGGGCTAAAATAAGGTACAGGTGTAGGAACAAAAACGGGTACGGATGTGGGCTTAAGTTTAGAAACGGTATAAGGTTATAAATGGATGTAAAAAAAAGGGGCGCAAATGAAAATCGCATTCAACCTCAATGGAGGGCTTAAGATAATTCTTACCTTGAGTTTCTCCTTTTTGATTTCAGTCATAGCCCAGGCAGATGTAATTCACCTCAAGAACGGCGACAGAATAACCGGTGATGTAGTCGAGGAAGAAAAAGACAAGATCTCAGTTAAGACTTCTGCTATGGGTACTATCAAAATCAGCAGAGGCTTAATAGAAAGAATCGAGTGCGTCGACATAATTTATCTTAAAAACGATGACAGGATTTCTGGAAAAGTTATAGGCCAGACTGAAACTGAAGTATCCATAAAAACCGATACGCTGGGCGTAATTTCGGTCAAAAAGGATAACGTAAAAGAAATAACCAGCGGAATAAAGGATAGGTTGGTCAGAAAACAAAAAGAGCTGCCGAAAGTTGTGTGGACCAGAGAAATATCAGCTGGCTATAACTTCTCGCGAGGCAATGTCAAAACTGAGGAGATCTATGCTAATGTTTTTGTCAACAGGAACATAAAACATGTCGATGAAGTAACGGGAAAAGCAAATATATATTATTCGGAAAGCGACAGGGAGATGAACGCCCAGAGATGGTACGGTCTGGGAAGATACGCTTATAGTTTCGGGAAAAGCAAGAAATGGTACAATTTCTACAGGGTCGAAGCCGATCACAACAGGTTCGCCAATATTGATTACAGGATAATACCGGCAACCGGTGTAGGGTATTGGATTTTCGAGGAGCCCGATACAAAGCTTTTGGCCGAACTAGGAGTGGGCTGGGAACACACCGCTTACAGGGATGAAGATAAAGACTTGGATGAGGGAGTCCTTACCCCCAGGGTTTGTTTTGAAAAATCAATTTTTGACAGGGCAAAAATAGCAGAGGATTTTTATATGTATCCCAGTTTGAGGCATTTTGGCGAATACCGATTGCGATCGGAAAGTTCACTGACATGCGATATAAACGATAAGTGCGCCCTACGGTTCAGCCTGATCGATGAGTATGATTCAACCCCGAAAGGCGATACAAAGAAGAATGACATAAGGTTCATATCTTCGGTGGTGGCGTCTTTTTAACGAACTATTACAGAAAAGGGGGATTTGATGAAAAGAAGGATTTTTTCAAAATATTTTTTTATCTTTTTCTTAGCTTTCATGCTTGTAATTTTTATGAGTGCGCTTTCTTTTTCAGAAAACGACGCTCCGCCCACTCCGAAAAAGACTTCAGAAGTTTTAGAAGTTAAGGAAGAAGCAAAAACAAGCCCAGAGGAGGAGATAGAAAAAATAGAGCAGCAACAAAAATCAACGGAAGAGGCCATAAAAGGCACGGAAAAAACAGTTGATTCCATGGAGGAGGAAGCAAAAAAGGCGCTGAAAGAAAAACAATCCATTGAAACAGAAGCAAAATTGAAGGAAGAAGCCGCGATCGCCGCAAGGAAGGAGCTCGAGGCCGCCAGAAAAGAAGCGAAACAAAAGGGAGGCATTGCCGCAAGGAAGAAGGTCAAAGAGCTTGAGGTAAAAGTCGGGGGGATCGAAAAAGAAGCGGAAATCTCTAAGGAAAAACTCGGAGCCGCCGAATCCAAAGTTCAGGCTACCCACACAAATATCGCGACCAACAAGGCCAAGATCGAAGAGCTGAAAGAAGCGATCACGGCGCTGAAAAAAGAAAAAGCGGCTAAACGCAGTTTTCTCGATAAGGCGATAATGTCTGCTATTATCATGTTTTTAGGACTTGTTTTATATTTCCTAAAAAAAGTAGGAATAAGAAAATTCGAAGACTTAATAACAAAAAAGGACGTGATCCGTGAAGACGAAGCTACGCTAAGAGCCAAGACGCTTTCCAGGCTTTTTAACTGGCTAGCGAACTTCATAGTCATAGGCGTAGTCGCATATATGGTGCTGGAAAATCATGGATTTAACCTTGCCCCGCTGCTCGCCGGTGCCGGCATAATCGGGTTAGCTTTTGGTTTCGGCGGACAGTATTTGATACGCGATCTTATAAACGGCCTGTTCATCCTGATCGAAGGCCAGTATCGCATAAACGACGTGGTGAAAATAGGGGAATACGGAGGACTTGTTGAAAGTATAGACCTCCGGATAACCACATTGCGGGACCTTGAGGGGCGCGTAATAATCATACCGAATGGCGAGATCAAAACGGTAGTAAATTACACCAAGGAATTCGCGCAAGCGCTCCTGAACATCGGTGTTGCCTATAAAGAAAACGTAGACAGGGTAATGGATGTTATTAAAGACGTCGGCAATGAAATGCGTGGAGATGAGTATTTCGGAAAATTGATATTGGACGAGCTTGAAATGCTTGGAGTAGATGATTTCGCTGACTCAGCAGTTATTATCAAGTTTAGAATGAAGACACTTCCCATTAAACAGTGGGAAGTTATGAGGGAATTTAGGAGACGCCTTAAAAACAAGTTCGATGAACTAGGCATCGAAATACCGTTCCCGCACAGAACGCTTTACTGGGGAGTAGGTGAAGACAACACCTGGCCTAAAGACCTAGCCGAAAAATTCATCTCAGAAAAGAAAAAATAAGGACCGGAAAACATGAGACGGATCATCGATTACATAAGAAACCACGGCACAATACTGAGGATCGACCACCTGATAAAAGGCGCCGACGGCAGACTTTACCCTCACATCAAGGAAGTGAAGGAAATACCTAACCTGATAATAATCAGATTTAAGGGAAACATCGACTCCGGTACGCTTCCGATACTCGGCGATAACCTTGATGATATCTTAGAACACTATCTTGATAAGAACGTCCTGCTGGATTTCACGGACGTCACGCATGTCGACACTTCCACGCTGGCTTCTCTTGTCCTTCTGCTGGATAAACTCCAGAAAAGACAAAAAAGACTTGGCATTATAAACGCACGTGCTGTAAATCTGGATGACCACATTAATATCGGAAAAATAGAAAACCTGATCCGGATCTACGAAAGTGAAGAAAAAGCAATAGAGGATCTGGCGTGATAGACATACTTACCTCAGGAGGTGGAAAATGAAAAAGTTTTTGGTATATTTTCTGGTAGTACTATTGGCAGTCTCGGGGGTGCTTTTTCTCTTCAGGGCAACTGTCGCAAAAATGGCGGTAAATTATGCTATCGAAGGGATGGTGGGCGCGCCTGTCAAAGTGGGAAAGCTTTCGCTTGACCTGCCGAACAATACTGTCAACATGACCGATTTTAAAATATTCAATCCCAAAGGTTTTCCAAAAGACGTCCTAATGGATATATCTTCGCTGAAACTTGTCTTCAATAAGATAACACCACTCAGGCAGAAAGATATGGTCATCACTTTCATGGATATAGAACTCAAAGAAGTAATGGTTATTAAAAACAAAGAAGGCAAACTCAACGCCGATGCTCTCAAGTTCGTTCCGCCGAAAGGGGAAGAAAAAGAAGCGAAAGCGGTCCCAACTCACATGCCTGTGGAACTCATGGAACTCAGCATGGGCAGGGTAGTGTACAAGGACTATACGGTAAAAGGCGCGCCCTCCGTATCTGTGTTTGACGTCAATATGAAGGATAAAAAATACAAGAAAATGCCCGGTGTAGAAGTGGTCCTGGCTATAATACTAAGAGAGGCTTTGACCAAGGCGGCTATCCAGAACGCGGCCGTATACGGCGTAACCGCTGTTTCGGGGGTGGGGTTCTGGCCGGCGACCGCCGCTATTATAGTTGTTGGAAACGATTCGGCCGGCATGGAATTCAAAAACCCGCCCGATGAAGTCTATAACGCGGCGGTAAAAACGCTTGAAACTATAGGAAAAGTTGCAGCGAAGGACCCGAAAAAACGCATCATAAAAGCCGCCTCCAAAGGAAACAGCGTGGAAGTGAAAATACTATCAAAGGATGAACAGACCTCAAAGGTCATAGTCTCCTCCAGAAAACTGCTTTACCCGATGCCTGACTTCGCCAAAAGCGTGCTTTACCAGATATCGGAAAACATCCCGAAAAAGGATTGAAGCAGTGCGTTTTATAGAGAAGAAGATACTATCATCTTAAAAATAAATAAAAGGTGGACATGATGAACGAATTAAACAAATTATTTTCCAATGATATCGTTTTTTCTTTGATCATACTGTCAGCTTCTGTACTGGTAGGCATAATTATTTCTTTGATAGCCATCTTTATACTGAAACGATGGCAAAAAAAGAGTTTATCAAAAAATCGCAAAGTGCAGTTCGAATATCTTAAGGGATCGTTGTTTTCCCTGTTTCCCTCTTTATGCATTATGTTCGTTTTGCCTCTGTTGCGTTTCCCGGAACGGATACAATATACTATTTCTCATGTAGTACAACCCTGGTTCATAGTATCTGTCGGCTGGTTATTAATAGGTATCTTTAATGGTGCCAGGGAGACTTTTCTTAGCCATTACGATATTACCGTCAAAGACAATCTGCAGGCACGCCGTATATACACACAAACCCGTGTTATTACGAGCATCATCAATGTGATCATTATCGTGCTGACGGTTGCGTTAGTGTTGATGGCTTTTGAAAAAGTTCGTCAGATCGGTACAAGTCTATTGGCTTCAGCGGGTATTATCGGTGTGATCTTAGGCTTTGCGGCGCAAAAAACCCTTGGAAATTTTATAGCCGGATTGCAGATCGCGCTCGCCCAGCCTATACGCATAGACGATGTGGTCATAGTTGAAGAAGAGTGGGGTTGGATCGAAGAGATCACTCTCACTTATGTGGTCGTGCGAATATGGGACCTAAGGCGGTTGGTTGTTCCTATCTCATATTTCATAGAAAAACCTTTCCAGAACTGGACCAGGGTATCCGCGGATATCCTGGGGTCGGTTTTTGTTTATGCCGATTATACGGTACCGGTGAAAGAATTGCGATCAGAATTAACACGTATTCTTGAAGAAAGTCCGAACTGGGACAAAAAAGTTAATGTTTTACAGGTGACCAATGCTACCGCTCAGACCGTGGAAATTCGCGCGCT
>JBAROI010000019.1:0-3440 GCA_049642015.1 Candidatus Omnitrophota bacterium
TCTTATAAGTTCCTCAAAGAAAGGCTCTTGTTTTAGCGCCGCGTAATGTTCCTCGGCAAGTTCTCGTGAAACCCTCACTATCTTGGCTCCCACGATGTCCAGTTTTGTTTCCGATAGCCTCGTAAGACTATTGCCCGTAAGGGATTTCTTAAGGCCGTCGGGTTTTATCAGTATCAGGGTCTGTTCCATCATTTTTCTCTTATATTATATTTTTATTTTCAACATATTGTAGCAACTCGCCATAAAAAGTCAAGCGAGACCACGATTTATGGAGCAAGGCGACATAAATCATATGGTCGAGCTTGACCCCACACCCAGAATTACCTGGGTGTGGGGTAAATTCGGTCGTATAGCTTACGCTCCATTCTGTCGCATAAGCTATGACCTCATTTAAAATATTACTATGAACTCTCCCCTGGGCTTGCTTTTTTCAAAGTGCTTAAGATGCTGGCTTGCTTTTTCCCTGCGCACCTCTTCAAACTTCTTTGTTATCTCCCTGGCAAGGGCAAGTTCCCGGTCTCCGGCAACGTCCATAAAATCCTTCAAAAACTTCTCTATCCTGTGCGGCGATTCGTAAACCACTACCGTTCTTTCCTCTTCTTTCAACTTTTCAAGCTGCTTCCGCCTTCTTGCTTGCTTGTTCGATAAAAATCCTTCAAAGACAAATTTATTTGTCGGCTTCCCTGAAAGAACAAGCGCGGCGACCAGCGCCGTCGGGCCCGGGACTGCGGTAAGCGGAATAGCATTTTTTATGCACTCCGATATCAGCACAAAGCCGGGATCAGAGATGCCGGGCGTTCCGGAATCGGAAATGAGCGCTACGTTTTTCCCGCCCAGCAAGGCCTCGACGAGCCCCGGGGCTTTCCTTTTCATATTATGCGAGTAAAAACTGGTAGCGGGCGTCTCTATATCATGGGCCCTGAACAAGACCTTGGCCCTTCTAGTGTCTTCCGCGGCGACAAGATCCACCTCTTTGAGCGTTCTTATCGCCCGAAGCGTAATGTCTTCCAGGTTTCCAATGGGAGTGCTGACTATATAAAGCGTTCCAGTTGGCATATTGGCGTCCTTTAAGCGCTATTCTACGGTTACCGATTTTGCAAGGTTGCGGGGCTGGTCTATATCGTATCCGAAATCTGCCGCGACGTAGTAGGCCAGCAGCTGCAGGGGGATAACAACAAGAACCGGAGAAAACAGTTCCGGGGTCTTCGGTACTTCTACGATATGGTTCACGTTGCTTTCTTTGGTTTCTTCGTCGCCCTCCGAGACAACGGCTATTACGATCCCTCCTCTTGCCCTGATCTCCTGTATGTTGGACAGCATTTTCTCGTAAGTCTGCGACTGGACCGCTATGCAGATAACCCAGGGGTTTTCGTCTATTAAGGCTATCGGCCCGTGTTTCATCTCGCCAGCGGGATATCCCTCCGCGCTGATATAGGAGATCTCCTTGAGTTTCAGCGCGCCTTCCAGCGCGTTGGGGTAGTTGATGTTCCTGGCCAGGTAAAGAAAGCAGCTTTTGTTGCTGCGTGCCAGATAGTAGTCGTGGAATTCGGCTGCGTACTTAGCAAGTTCGTTCTTTTTCGAGTGATATCTTTTTAGAAGCTTATCCGCCAGGGCCGGAAGTTTCTTAAGCTCTCTGAGGAACCACTTCTGGTCTATGGATAGCGCCCCTTTGATCTTCGCAAGGTAGAAGGTGAAAAGATACAGCACTGCGAGCTGCGCGGTATACGCCTTTGTTGACGCCACGGCTATCTCCGGTCCGGCATGCGTATAGACAACGCCATCGGCCTCCCTGGAGATAGAACTTCCCAGGACGTTGCAGATAGCCATAACCTTTGCTTTTTTTCTTTTCGCCTGACGAAGGGCCGCCAGGGTATCAGCGGTCTCGCCGGATTGAGATATAACAATGACCAGCGTGTCCCTGCCCACCAGAGGATTGCGATAACGGAATTCGCTCGAGGTGTCTACCCACACAGGGATCCTTGCGTGCTCCTCAAGCAGGTATTTTCCCACCATCCCCGCGTGATAGGCCGTCCCGCAAGCGACGATAACGATCTTTTTGACGCCTTTGAGCTGCGCTTTCGTCAGCGCCAGCTCCTGAAATACTACCTTGTTTTCTTTTATTCTCTCTTTAAAGATGTTCCGCAGGACCTCCGGCTGCTCAAATATCTCTTTAAGCATGAAGTGTCTGTACCCCATTTTTTCTGCCTGGGAGATGTCCCACTTTATGCTGGTGGGCTTGCGCCGGACTTTCCTTCCCTTTGCGTCGTATATGCTGTACCCGTCCTCGTTGAGGTCGACCACTTCTCCGTTTTCCAGATAGATCGCTTTTTTCGTATATTCGAGCACCGCAGGAATGTCGCTGGCAATAAAGTTCTCTCCTTTTCCGACTCCCAGGATCAGGGGGCTGTCTTTTCTGGCGCCCACGATCCTGCCCGGCTCCCCCTTGTGGACAACCGCTATCGCAAATGATCCTTTAAGTTTTTTTATCGCCCTTTTTACCGCCTCGCGCAAGTCGCCCCCGTAATTTTCCGCGATGAGGTGCGCGATCACTTCTGAGTCGGTCTCCGAGCGGAAAACATATCCTTCCGCCTGAAGCTTCCTTTTCAGTTCTTGATAGTTTTCAATAATGCCATTGTGTACTACCGCGATATTTTCGGTATGGTCAACATGGGGGTGCGCGTTTTCATCGTTCGGGGCCCCGTGGGTCGCCCAGCGGGTATGGCCTACGCCGCTCTTTCCCTTCAGGGGCGAGTTCTTGAGATCGCCCGCCAGGACCGCAAGTTTCCCGCGCTTTTTTCTCACGCGCAGCTTGTCTTTTTCCAGGACCGCTACCCCCGCGGAATCGTACCCGCGGTATTCGAGGCGTGATAATCCTTTTAAAAGGATGTTAACGGCATTTTTTTGTCCTGTGTATCCTATTATTCCGCACATTTTCAGTCTTCCTTATACATCCTGTCGAGAAAGTTCATGATGTCGACCCTCGTACACCGCCCGACAAGAGACGCCAGATAGAAAAGTATCGAAAACTGCCAGCAATCTTCCGGGCCTACGATGAGAGCCGTGGAAACATTCTCTTCGCGTTCAAGTTGCTTTTTGTGTTTTTCGACGCTCTTCGCCAGGGAATCTTCTTCAAGATCAAGCTTTTCCACGTTGTTGTTGTATTTAAGCGAGGGGAACCTTATGCCGCGCATAAGAAAAAATGTCTGGACGCTGTCTTCTTCCACGTCCAGGTCCTCACTGAAATCGAATCCCTCGAATTGCGGCATATCTTCGGGAAGCACTATCATCGGCTTGTCGACTATTATCTTGCCCCGCCGGATCACCGTGTTGCCTTCGTTTATACTGGACTCGGCAAGAAAGATATACGGTACCGTCGTGTGGGTAAAAGTCGCCAGGGCCTTCACGCGCCCCCTTATTACTTCTGTCTTTCCCTGGGCTTT
>JBAROI010000027.1:0-33789 GCA_049642015.1 Candidatus Omnitrophota bacterium
TCTATATCCGGCTTGAAACCCATATCCAGCATCCTGTCAGCTTCATCCAGGATAAGGATCTCCACGTCATTCAAGCGCAGTGTCTTCTGGTTCATATGATCGACAAGCCGACCGGGCGTGGCGATAATAACACGCGGGTTCTTTTTCAGGACCTTCAGCTGGCCCTGCATCGGAGCCCCTCCTATAATGACCACAGTCCTTATGCCGAATAAGGGCGCTATCTTCTGGAAGGTCTCATTTACCTGTAGAGCTAATTCCCTGGTAGGAACGATTACCAGACATCGTCCCTTATTGCGGGAAAGACGCTGGATAACGGGTATAGCAAAAGCCAGGGTCTTGCCTGTGCCAGTCTGGGCCACCCCGATAATATCAATGCCGTCTATAGCGATGGGGATAGCTTTGTGCTGGATCGGTGTCGGGTGAGTGAACTTCAGGCGGTCCAACACTTCGAGTATTTTCGGGGCGATGCCCAGCCCGTCAAAAGAGACATTCGTTCTCGGTTCTTTCATCATGATATCTTAACTCCTCATTTTTTTATCCGATATTATTTATCTATGTCAGGCTGTACATTGAAACAGTCCATATTCTACACTAAAGCCCGCACAAAAGCTTCATATATAATATATGGACAGGTTCGGAAAAGTGACATCACAGCCCGGCTAAATACCCTGTTGAAAATGCTGCTTGCAGGTTAAACCCCCCGCAATCCCCGTCAATATCTATCATTTCACCGGCAAAATATAGCCCGTTTACATTTTTTGACTCCATAGTTTTTGGGTCTATCTCTTTTACCGATACTCCGCCGCGTGTTATCTGAGCTTTTTCAAATGAAACGGTATTTGCAACATCAAACTTTAATCCTTTAAAAAGCATTATGAGAGACTTTCTTTCTTTTGATGTTAATTGGCTGGCTTTTTTGTCTTGAGGAATTTTAGAAAGCTCTAAAAGAAGATCACTAAGCCGCGCAGGCATAAATTCTTTTAAAATATTCTTTAGACCTTTCCCTGAAGACTCTGAGATTTTCTTTATCAGCATCTCTTCTGTTTCTTTTGGATCAAACATAGGCATTATATCGATTTCTAGAGACACTTTTTTACCTTCATTAAGCCAGTCCACCACTCTCGAACTAGAAGAAAGTGCTATAGGGCCTGATATTCCATTTTTTGTAAAAATTATGCTTCCCTTTTCTGATGTTACTTTCTTCTTATCGGCTTTAAAAATAAGTTTTACATCATTAAGAGATATCCCTTCTAGCCTTTCAGGAAGAGTGCTTTCTAAACTTAATGCTACTAGCCCAGGTTTTAAAGTAACTATCGTATGGCCCAGTTTTTCAGCCATCCTTATTCCATCCCCAGTTGAACCCGTTGCCTCATAAGAAAGTCCACCGGCAGCAACAATAACCTTACCCGCTTCGATAATAGTCCCGTCTTCACATAAAACACTTTTAACAACACTTTGGGATACAATAACTTCCTTAACGCTTGTATTAACCAAAACCTTTATTTTTAGTTTCTTTAGTTCTTCTTCAAGTAAATCTAGAACGCTCGATGCTTTATCTGTTACAGGAAAAACTCTTCCGTTTTCTTCTACCTTGGTCTTTAGACCTCTGTTGGCAAAAAATGATATAAGGTCATTATTATCAAAAGCCCTAAACGCATCCCTCAAAAAACTTCCTGTTTTAGAAAAGTGATGGATCAAATCTTCTGATTCACATATATTTGTTAGGTTGCAGCGCCCGCTACCTGTTAAAAGAAGCTTTCTTCCAAGATGTTCATTCTTTTCAATAAGAGTTACTTCATTTTGATTAGAAGCAGCACTTATTGCCGCCATCATCCCAGCGGGCCCACCACCAATAATTACGATCATTTTTTCCCTTCTGTATTTACCTTGTTATATTGTAGCGCTTAGTGATCAGGTTGTAAATGGTGGGATTCTGCCGGACAGGTATGGGATTGAGTTAATAGGCAGTGCTGTGCCATAAAAAATAGGCACAAATAAAGTGATAGATTCAGGAAACTGGGACTGGCCAAGTTGTCGCTCTTTTGAAAGAAAAGGCCTGGCAAAAGATTGCCAGGCCTTATTTCGCGGGTTATGTTATATCTTTGCTACGTTTACAGCCTGAGGGCCTTTGGCGCCTTCTTCGATGTCAAATTGGACTTTTTGTCCTTCGCCTAAAGACTTGAAGCCTTCGCCCTGGATCGCATTGTGGTGAACAAAACAATCTTTGCTTCCATCATCTGGTGTAATAAACCCATAACCTTTTGATTCATTGAACCATTTCACTGTTCCTGTTGCCATTACTTCTTTCTCCTTTTTTAAACCAAAAATTGTAGTAAATACCGCAGTCACAAAAAAACCACAAGGGGCATGTTTCTAACCTTGTGGCTTAAACTGCTACACCTATCTACTACTTACGTACGATATTATAAACTAATTCCTGCATTAGTCAATAAAATAGTGAAAGTTCCTTGATTTTTTTATCATGTACATCGTTTGGGAAGAGTTCGTTAAGGCGCCTATAAAGCGGCAGAGCATCGCTTCCTCGCCCCAAAGCCTCGTAGCTCACGGCAAGAAAGGACAGAACATATCTCTCCTGGTACTTATCATGCGGAACCTCCTGAAGCAAAACCCAAGCTTTGGATAAATATTGCGCGGCTATTTTATAATTTTTAAGATGTTGAAAATAAACACGTCCTAACTCCGCATTGATCTCCCAGGAATCAGGATTTTTTCTTAATCCTTCTCGTAAAAAAGCTATACCTTGATCTATTTTTCCCAACCTGTCACATAGATAAAATCCTGTAAGCGTGTACGCCAAAACATTATGGGGATCGATTTCTGCTGCATAATACAGCCAGGGAACGATCTCTTTTACTTGATCGCCCTGTAAATGTACATGTTCAGTTACACCAATTTCCCGGGATATGCGAAATAGTACATTAAACGGGCTTGCTTCAGGAAGAATGTGCTCATCCGGATGCTCACAAGCCGTATGTTCCCTCTCAGCAATTGCAAACCCTTCTTTATGTTCATCAGAAAAATGACCAGCCCCGCCATGAAAATACCGATCTGCCTGAAGAAGTGATAAACTGGAAACTATTGATCTGCCTTCTCCTAAAAAACGCATGAAAACCGGAACATCAGACATCGGTTGGTCAATAGCATAGGCTTGGTTATATACATCAACCTTCACCGCCATCAAACTCGACAGCGCCAAACATGCAAGGATCACGAATATATGCTTGTTCCTCAAAACCTTTTCCTCCCGAAAACATATCCGGCAAAATATAATAGAGCAAAACAGTAGATAAACGTATAACCGGACACAGAAAGAACCACCCACATCGGAAGAGGATCCCACGCATGCGTGATCCTTATTCGAAGATCAAAAAACTCAAGGTGTGGTAATAAATAGTAAAGGGCTCCATATAAGGTTGATATAACTCCTTTGGAAAAAAGAACAATCCCCCTCAGAGAATCAGAAAACCCTCCTATTGTAAGGTACAGCAAAAAAGATAATGTAACATTTGCCGACATTGTCATGAAATTTGAGAAAAACATTACGAGGGCCGTAACCATGCAAAGAAACAAAATGCCAAAAATAAATCCCTGCCCGAGCAGGATTAGGCTTTTTCCCTCTCCTCCTGTCATATAAAAACCAGTAAAAATGGCATAAAAGATGGTGAAAGAAATGATGGATACCGTTACGCCCCCGCAGAACTTGCCAAGAATTACCGTGTGGCGGCTTAAAGGTTTTGCCAATAACGGATATATAGTTCTGGATTCAATTTCGGAAGGAAGCTGCTTTGCTGTAAAAGTCACAGCTACAATAAAAGAAAAAAACATCAACAGCGAATATCCAAAATCTCTGACGTAACGTGATATCCCTTCTATCTGAAAGAAATTCTGAGAAGACAAAAAGCCAAGCAGGACAAGCATGAATATTAAGAGAACATAAAAATCCTTCTTACGGATAAGTTCCTTTATCATGCCGCACGCAATGGCCCAGACAGCCCTCATATCCTCTCCCCTATCATCTTTAGAAAATAACTTTCCAGAGATTGTCCTTCCTCTTTGTCGCCAAGAAGATCCTTCGCCGGACCAACTGCCAAAAGACGTCCTTTATGCAAAATACCTATCCTGTCGCTTACTAGCTCCACTTCTGAAAGTTCGTGTGAAGAAAAGAAAATGGTTTTTCCCTTCGCTCTTAAATTCTGGATTACTTCGCGCATTCTCTTCCGGGAAACAGGATCCAAACCACCCGTGGGCTCGTCCAAAATCAATAGATCCGGATCGTTTACGAGTGCCTGGGCAAAGCTGACCTTCTGCATCATCCCTTTAGAAAATGTTCGCATGAGTCTATTAGCGGCTTCTTCGAGATCTACCATTTCAAGAAGCTTTTTGATTCTTTCATGCAAAAGATTTTTGTCTATTCCAAAAATGTTACCATACATAATTAAAAGTTCTACCGGCGTAAGATATCTATAATAGTCCGCTATCTCCGGCATATATCCTACCGTTTGACGTGTCTTTGGCTTCGATGGAGATCTCCCAAATAAGGTGAGTTCTCCTTTTTCAGGAGCCAATATGCCCAGCAAAAGCTTTATGGTGGTAGTTTTCCCGGCACCATTGGGACCGATAAAACCGAAAATTTCGCCCCTATTAACAGAAAGGTCTATACCTTTAAGAGCCTCGACCTTCCTTTTGCCGGTCTCATATGTATAATATAGGTTTTTGGTAATAATAACTTGCTGCTGCATATATGGTTATCCTTCTATATAATTTTAGTTCGTTTTGGGATTTTACCATCTACGAAATGCTTCTCAAGCCAACCGTTTTTTGTGTTTTCTCTGGAGTCAAAATACGCAACGTATGGCTTGATGTCTAATAATGGTGTTTCATCTAAAATGTCCACGTCAGAAAATATAATAACATTATCCTCTATTTCCTTTATCTTTACAATCGAAATACCAATATGATTAGGCCTCATCGGGCTTCTAATAGAAAAAATCCCATGAACTTCATCCTCAAGAAAAGGTTTCCCTAGTAATTTTTCTCCCTTGGCCCTATCGAAATAATATATCAAAATTAAATGTGAAAACCCTTCAATATCCTTTAATCCTTCTTTATATTCTTGGAATAACTCAGCCTTCCCGGTAACTTTTTCGGCAAAAGCTCCCTGAATTGGCATTCCTTCTGCCGTCTTGTATGGAGTGTGGATAATACCTATTGGCTTTACAGCTATTTCCGTATCCATCTTATTATTTCTCCTTAACGGCACTAATCACAACAAACCCGCCTTCTCCGAAACCTTCTAGCGGCTTTTCAACAGCACTTAATTTGTCGGGGTAATCAAATATGGTCTGATAATATGAAAAGTTACTGAACCCTGATGCTCTAAGCATTTGCACAACTTCTTCAATATCGAAAAAACGAGCTTGGCCATAAAATATACTTCCCTTTTTCTGATAAAACTTGCCCAGGAAACTTTCTTTATTTATTATACCTATGATAACTTTTCCGTCTGATTTTAATACTCTCGCTGATTCGGTTATGACTTTTTCAGGATCTTGGACAAAGCACAATGTAACAATTATCGCCGCATAGTCAAAAGTAGAATCCTTAAACGAAAGCTCTTCACCCACTCCTAACCTGGCATCTACTTCCCTCCCTCTGGCGAGTTCAACCATTTTTTTTGATGGGTCAATACCCACTGTAATACCCAGCGGTGCGGCAAACCTTCCAGAACCAACGCCAATTTCAAGCCCATGCCCTTCTGTCGGAAGAACTTTTTTTACCGCTTCCAGTTCTGATAAATAAGCAAGCTTATTTTCATTATACCATGCGTCATATCGCTTGTAATACTTGTCGAAAAAATCACTCATTATTTAGGTCTCCCCACCACCCATCATAAAACCTTTTCATGTGATCCTTCATTTGTTTCTCTTCTTTCGATTCCACATCCTCTTCTTTAAAGCTGAATTTGTAATTCAAACAATATTCTATTAAAATTTCGTTAGCGTTATTGATCTTTTTAAATTTTTCTTCACATTTCTTCTTGTCTTTTTCTTTACATTTATCAGGGTGATACTTTACAGAAAGTTTTCTGTAGGCTGCCTTTATTGCGAGAATAGTTGCACTCTCGCCAAGTTTCAATGTTTTTCTCGCTTTATCTATTTGCTTAAAATCCATCATTTTGATTTTTTTTGCACTTTAAATTTTTCCTCTTCTTTTGAGGGTATCTTTCTTGCTTACAGGCTTAACCTTTTTCCTTACGCTCTTATAGACTGAGATTACATTTAGGCCCTTGAAGTATTTTTCAATTTCTTTCATTTTCTTCTTCGCTAAAGGTTTCACTGCACATGGCCGGAGTGGCGTATTAAGCTGAACTTCATCGGCTCCAACCTTCCTGGCTAGCTGTGAGATTTCCTTTGCGTATTTTTCGTTTTCTTCCACAAACATAATCTGAAGTGCAAGCTTACCACGGTGGTTGCTCGAAAACTTCTTAATACCCCCTATCACTTTTGACAAATTAATCCCCTTGACAGGGCCGTTCATCTTTTTAAATACGGCCTCAGAAGCAGCATCAAGTTTAGCAACTACAAAATCAGCCTGAGATAAATTCTCTCTTACCTCTTTCTCATATAAAAGACCTGCGTTAGTCAAAACTGCTATGGGTTCCTTTCTTATCCTCTTCACCTCGGCTATCATTTCTCCAAGGTTTTTGGCTAGCGTGGGTTCTCCTCTACCGGAAAATGTAATATAGTCTATACCCACCGGTGGTAAAGATTTTAACTCTTCAATAACTTTTTCCGTAGGAATAAAGATTTTTCTCTTCTTAGTGTGAACCTTGGTTTTGCCTAACTGGCAATAAATACAGTCAAAACTGCATATTTTCTTTTTGTCTGAAATGGGATCTATACCTAACGAACTTCCAAGCCTCCAGGAAGGCACAGGTCCATAAATATATTTATATTTCTTTTTACTCATATCTTTATCTCTTTTCGCCTATCAAAATCCAGTGTCCTGTGCTCTCAAATTCTTCTATTTTGTAGCCTTTCTTGTCAAAAAAAGAACGTATTTGTCCCTGATCTGCAATGGGATGATCATGCGACCGGCCTTCTTCTTTGTGAACTGTATCAATAATTTCCCGGCCTTTTTCGCTAAAATCTGATATTACCATTTTACCTTTTGCGCAGAGCACTCTATCCGCTTCCGAAAGAAGCTTCTCGATTTCTACTACATGATGTAACAGATTTATGGCAATTACACTTTTAAAACTGTCATTAGCAAATTCTAAGCGTGTTGCGTCCATAATGTAAAATTTTACGTTTGGAAGTACTTTGTCATAAGCAAGTCTTGCAGCTGTTGTTTTCAAAGCCTCTTCGTCAGTATCAATTGAAATAAACTCATACCCCTCTTTAGCCAATGAAAGTGTGGTGTATCCAGTCCCCGTGCCAAGCTCCAAAATGTCACTTCCAAGAGGAGATATCTTATCAAGAATAAATTTTCTGTATTTATCAAAGTCCAGCCCTCTATTTCTATAGATGGCAAGCCTTTCTTCGAAATGCCTATAAACTTCTTCAATCTCTTTACCAGTTAATTTTGGAATGTATTCCATATTTTAATAACCTCTTTTTTAGCTCTACTGTCTTTGTATTCTGTTATGGTTTTCCCACTCACCATCGCCTCAACCACAGATTTATCAAAAGGTATCTTTCCTACAAGCGGAATGTCGTTCTTGTTGCAATAATCAGCTATTTTCTCTGTCATGTCGATATTCAAATCATATTTATTAATAACAACTTTAACTGGAACCTTAAAATGCCTTGTTACTTTTATAACTCTATCAGCATCATGTAACCCGGATAAAGTCGGTTCAGTTACAACAAGAGCAAAATCCACTCCTGAAAGAGAAGCGATCACCGGACAACCTATCCCCGGAGATCCATCTATAATTACCCAATCCAAATCTTTTTTTTCCGCTATTTCCTTTGCTTTTTGCCTTACCAAACTAACAAGCTTACCCGAGTTTTCCTCGGCGATCCCCAGTTTTGCGTGAACCATAGGCCCGAACCTAGTGCTCGAGATAAACCATTCTCCGGTCGTATTCTCCCGCATCTTTATCGCCCCTACAGGGCAAACAAAACTGCAGAACGCGCATCCCTCACATGCAATAGGATCAACTATATAATCTTTACTTATGGCTTCAAACCTGCAAAGTTCTACGCATTTTCCGCAGCCGGTGCAAATATCATTATTAATTACAGCAGTCTTACCGCTTTTGAACAAATGCCGCTCGTTTACATCTGGAGTAAGCAAAAGATGTAAATCTGCCGCGTCAACATCACAATCTGCCATCACTTTGTTCTCTGCTATCGCGGCAAAAGATGCTGTTAGTACCGTCTTGCCTGTACCACCTTTCCCGCTTATAACAACGATTTGTCTCATTTTGTAATACTTCCCTCTGCTTTTTTAAACATATTCCGGAAAGCTTCCTTATATTCCGGGAAAGCTTCCACAATTGAAACACCTTTTGAATAAGCGCTGGCTATTTCTCTCTTAAATGGTATCTTCATTAGTACTGGTATAGTTTCTCTTTCACAATATTTATCTGTTTCATCATCTCCAAGATCGGAACGGTTAACAACAACCCCAAAAGGGATCTTCATTTCCCGCAAGACTTCCACCGCCAGTATCAGATCATTTAAACCGAAAGGAGTGGATTCGGTAACAAGGAGACAAAAATCCGATCCCTGAATAGACGTAATAACCGGACAGGACGTCCCTGGAGGGGCATCAATAATAACCGTTTTTCCTGTATCTATGCGTTTTTTCACTGCTCTTATAACAGGAGGGGCCATCGCTTCTCCGATATTAAGCCTGCCGTGAATAAATCCAATGTTCCCCTTTTTACCCTCCTCTAAGATCCCCACATCCCGTTCCACTTCTTTTATGCATTCTTGAGGACAAAGGTAAGAACATGCCCCGCACCCGTGACAAAGCGCAGGAAAAACAAGAGTCTTTCCCTTAGAATTATCACCAGGAGGGAGAACTGCTATAGCATTGTAAGAGCAAACTTGCTGACACTTTCCACAAAAGGTACATTTAGACTCATCTACCTCAGGCACAAGAATAGATACAGCCTCAGTTTTCTCAATGTTGGGTTTTATGAAAATATGCGCATTCGGTTCCTCGACATCACAATCCAAAAACTGCACATCACCATTTAAGGAAAAAGCAAGGCTTGTAGAAACTGTAGTTTTCCCTGTTCCGCCTTTACCACTTGCTACAGAAATAATCATCCTTTTTATTCCCTGACCATCTTTGTCCCGCATTTAGGGCATTTTACACCATAACAAGGCACTCCCGCCTCATGTGGCACGCTTAACTTGCATTTAGGGCACAGACGGTTACCTGCTGGACCAGCACCTGGCCTGCCTCCACGACCACGTCCCCTGCCCGCCACCGGACCTTGTCCTAAAGGGCCTGTTCCATTTCCACCTGGCATAATACACCTCCCAATTTTAATCGGAAATATTTCAGCTAGTCCCAAAATGGGAATCAACGCTCGGGCCCTGAGTTGCTTTAAACTCACCTTTCTTGTATTTCTCAATTACCTCCTTGATCTTACCCGAAACACCGGTAATAACCTCAATACCACCTGCTTGTAACGTCTGAAAAGCATTTGGACCAACATTTCCGGTCAAAACCACTTTGACTTGTTTTTCAGCCATTAACTGACCTGATTGAACTCCTACTCCACCCATACCATCCTTGTTAGGATTTTCCGAAACATCGGTTTCATCTGTGTCGGTATCAACAATAATAAAATACTGGCATCTTCCAAAGCGCGGATCTACCTGTGCTTCAAGATCACTACCTTGTGACGTTATACATATCTTCATTTTTCACAATCTCCTTCTTTATGACGTTCCTCACCAGGGTGATCACATTCAGTTTTATCAAGTCCGTAGCCTTTCCCGGCACCGGGCTTGCATAAACTTTCGCCACCCTCAAGAGTCCCGCTCGCTATTTTTTCTACCACAGCGTCTATCCGGCCACTGACTCCGACTATCCTTTCGATCCCCTGTTCGGAAAAAAGCTGAACAGCTCTCTGCCCCATACCTCCGGCAACAATACAGTTAACTCCTTTATCGTGCAGAAACTGTGGCAAAAACCCGGGATGATGACCCGGATTGACGATCTCTTCCTTACTTATTACTTTACCATTTTCAATATCAACAATAGTGAACGAAGGGCAACGCCCAAAATGAGCAGATACATTACCCCCATCCGTTGAAATAGCTATACGCATTTTCCCCTCCATATTTTTTTATTGATTTTCCTTCTGTTCTTTATCCTTCTCCAACGCACTGATACGGCTTTGGATATCTGAGAGCTCTTGTTGGAGAAGCTCTGCTTCAGAGCTTAAAGCTTCTTTTTCCTCTTCAGCTGTAAAGCCACTTCTCTGCCAACCCATCAGACCTGTCGCGTAATAACGGTTTCTCCACCCCCGGCCTCCGCCGCGAGCGGAAAGCCTTCCTATACGCGGGCGTCCATCAAAACTACCTACCGGCATAGCACAATATCCTCTGCCGCCACCTGTCATTGAACCCATGCCTCTTGGACCTGTTCCATCATAACCTGGCATAACACACCTCCTTTCAATGAGACCATAACTTACGGAACAACGTGAACGTAAGTTGTGATTTCGGGAAAGCTTGCTTTCTCGAAATCAGGTCGAATTTATCCCGAACCCTGAAAGGGTGAGGGATTTTTATACTCCTATTTTTTATTTTTACACTTATCACATAAACCATAAAATTGGATTATGTGGTTTTTAATATCAAAATTGTGCTTTTTAGAAAGTCCTTTTTCTGCACGTTTTAAAAATTCCATTTCTTCATCAATAAATTCAGTATATTCAATAATCCTTTTACAGCTTGTACAGATCAAATGGTGATGGTGTTCACTCTTAGGTCCTTCAATAAGTTCGTACCTGGCCCTGCCGTCACCAAAATCAAATTTCACAACCAACCCCATCTGCGTGAGAAGCTCCAAAGTGCGATAAACTGTTGTAAGCCCCACATTGGGGTACATTTTATGGACTTTCATATATATGTCTTCTGCGCTGAGATGTTTATCCGTACCACTCAAAACATCCATTATGGCTTGCCTTGGTACAGTCATCCTATATCCACACCCCCTGAACTTTCTGCCCCATCCCGAGGGCCTCATTCCTCTTTTTCCTGGCATATTAAACTCCCTTTCTTATTGAAAATGGTTTCCATTATCAATTATAGACATTTTTATGCCTTTTGTCAAGAGAGAAATTAAACAAAAGCCCCAGCTGCATCTAAACAACTGGGGCTTTTGAATGTAATTAAATTGCTGTAGATTATACTATTGTTTCTGGATGCCTTGGGGAGATCAACATCCTTGCCACACCCCACGCTATAAAGAAGGTTAGAAAAACACCTACCAGCCCAGCTAATCCAGTGGATATCATTTCATTGCTGATCCAGGAAACAGAATAATCAGGCAATGGACTCACAAAAGATGGTGCCGACTCATGAAAAAATTGATACCTTTCCGCCACCCATTCCAGCCCATCAGGAAATCCACTTGCAAAAGGACTCAGCATCGTAGCGATTATACCGGAGGCAACCAACGGTACAGTAATAGATCTTCTCGGTGAAGTTCTTATTGGCTCTGCTGCCAAGGCAAAACATACTGCTACAGTGATCAAACCTTCACCTATTCCGATCAAAGCGTGCGTACCTAGCATTGCTCCAATAACTCTTGGGAACACAATCGTTCCCGAAGTGGCCAATTCAAGGCTACATACCAAAGCAGCCATCATAACTGATAACCATGCCGTAATACCAAGACCTATTGCATATTGGGGTGACTTTGCAGGAAACCTTTTAACAAGATATGAGTTTATAACTCCACCTAAGCCCGCTCCGATTATGGCCATGTTCAAAACATTAGCCCCCAATACGGTAAAACCTCCATCGGAAAATACCAGGCATTGAATAGTCACAACAAGAGCTATTGAAAGAACTCCAAAAGGTATACCCAATAAAGCTACCGCTAGTACACCTCCTAATAAATGTCCTGACGTCCCATTCTGTATAGGAAAATTCATCATCTGTCCGGCAAAGATAAGAGCCGTGATCGCCCCGAACCTTGCAGCGGTAGGTTTGTGTTCCACCCAGAAAGTTTTTAAGGCCGCAATGACGATACCCAGCGTACTAACCAAGACGGTAACAGGGCATACTGCTCCTTGTAACATCGAATTTGGAATATGCATATTTCCCTCCTTTTAATCATATTATTTCGTTATTATAGATCAACATGTCCCCTTATCCCGTAAACAAAAATAGCGTCTGAATCTTTCCCCGCAGCGGTTCCCCCGCCATTAGGTTCCCAGATCATCTGTATATCAGGGGTCAGGACAAGATGGTCATTTACTTTAAAAGAATAATACGCTTCCAGATGTGTCTCAGCCCTATCAAACTCATTAACGTCTCTATACTCTTTACCGGGGATTGCCTGGCCTATTGCTATAGCCAGGATATCTTCTTCTCTATTCCAGTATTTACCGGTCATCCGTCCCCCCATCGACCAATCATATTCAAGATTGCTCTTTCTGGGATCAGCCCAACCAAAGCGTCCAAATATACCATATACATCAGTGATCATTTGGTCACAGCTTAACCCAAAACCAACATTCCCTCTTTCGGAATCACCCGCATCTTTTACTTTTGCGTGAGGAGCTCCGTTATACCAGAAATACACCCTGTAATTTCCTCCCCAGACTTCTTCATCATAGTCAAACGCTCTGGCTGGCTTAAAATTCAGTTGCGCGGCAATGAAAGGATTATCAAGTAGGTTCTCCCAATCTCCGTTTTCATCCATATAAATTGCTTCCACATCTATAAATCTTGCCGCCTCTGGAGATAAATATATTCTCCCACCGAAAGCATTATCATCCGGCCAGTCTATAACGGCTGAGTTGCGGAAAATACGCCCCAAAAACTGTGTATTTTCATCATTCGCATATTCATTAGTGTCGATAAAAGCATCAGCACCTATTTTGCCTCCGGTAATTGTAATTTGATCATCAAAAAGATATTGCTCATACCACACTTCTGCAATATCAACATGTGCATTCGTCTGAACAGCATCCCTGTTGACATTACTAAAAACACTCAACTCGCTTTCTATTGTATCACCCTGCCCTGCTTCCATATGGACAAAAGCCATACCGTAATTATCAAATGTTTTCGCTACTGCCAGATCGACAGAATACGACCCATCACATCTTGAATCCTCTCCGTCTGTGGCTGCAGCATTATTCGCATTAGGAGTGCCTTGTCCCACAAACGTAGCTTCAACGCCAATATCAAGGCCTGCTACTTTCTGCATCCTGTCTAATTGATGCTTCAACCGAACCGAAATGTCCTGAAGCTTTTCTTTTTCGATCACCTCGGCATGTTCATCTATTTTTCCTTGCTGTCCGGAAACTTGTTTTTCCAAATTATTTATTCTCTCATTTTGTTTTTGTACTATTATTTTGAGTTCTTTTATTTCCTTAAGCAATTCCTCGTTTGTAGGCATATCTACTCCAAACGCAAAGCTGGTTAAACAGAAAAACAAAAGAAAACTTGTTGTTATGATGCTAATAAATTTTCGAGAACACATCCCCCCTCCTCCTTTTCGTGTTATGAATAATAAATTTGTGCTACCAATAAGCAAAAAAATTTTTACTCTATATTTTTTCCGGTCGACGTCATGCTAAGCTGACTATGCTTGACCCCTTTCGCTGATTTTAACTTGTTCGCGAGGTCTTCTATCTCTTCGGATTTTCCCTTCACAACTATTATCTCCAGGCAGTTATTGTGATCAAGATGGATATGTTGCCCTGATATGATCAAATTGTGAAAATCGTGTTGTATATCTGTGAGAACATTCAAAAGATCTCTTTTGTGATGGTCATATACAAGTGTTATCGCGCCTGCTACATTCCCCTCTCTCTGCCATTCTGTCTTTACAAGTTTCTCCCTTATCAGATCGCGGAAAGCTTCTGAACGATTAGAATAATTTTCCGCCTTGATAATTTTATCAAACTTATCAAGAAGGTCCTTTTCCAAGGATACACCAAAACGAAACAATTCAGACATCAACCCTCCTAGTGGCACGATTTTTGAAATGATAACACAATGTGGTTTTTCTGTCAATCCAGAAGAAAGTTAAAAATAAAATGGCGGAGAGGGAGGGATTCGAACCCTCGGTAGGGTTTAAACCCTACGACGGTTTAGCAAACCGTTGCCTTCAGCCAACTCAGCCACCTCTCCGCATCCATGGATCCCCGCTTCCACGGGGATGACACTTTTCTACCTCTTATCGAGGAAGAATTCCTGTAATATAGTGCGGCATTCTGGTTCTAAGATGCCGCTTATTATCTCAAGTGTGTGGTTAAAAAGTTCGGGCTTTGCAAGGTTTATCGCCGATCCGCAAGCACCCGTTTTCGTATCATTCGCACCGTAAACTATTCCTTTAAGCCGCCCGAGAATGCTGGCGCCTACACACATCGAGCAAGGCTCAATTGTAACATAAAGCATACACCCGTTCAATCTCTCATTCTTGAGGTATGCGGCCGCCTGGGTGATGGCGATCATCTCGGCGTGAGCGGTCGGGTCCTTGAGCGTTTTTATCTGATTATGGGCCCTGGCGATGATCTGGTCGGCGTGGACTATTACTGCCCCTACCGGGACTTCGTCCTCGTCAAGGGCCTTCTGCGCCTCTGTAAGTGCATATTTCATGTACAATTCGTATTTATTCATCCTGTCCACCCCGTTATCTTGAGTTCGTTGACTATTATTATAGATGTGATACAATAAAAAATCAACAAATCCTCGCGTGCCAGTAGCTCAGCGGATAGAGTAGCGGCCTACGAAGCCGTTGGTCGCAGGTTCAAATCCTGCCTGGCACGCCATACTTTATATAAGGATTTGAAGGGAGCCATTGAGCCTCTAATATAGCGAAGTCTCCGAACTGGCGAGGAGACAAACACAACCGAGATGGCGGATGGCCGACCGGAGTTCCGCTATGTTTTTTGACGAGCATTAGCGAGGAACAAAAACATGCCAGCGGGACGGAGGCGCCAAATCCTGCCTGGCACGCCATTAAATAAGAAGGCCCTGCGAAAGTCAGGGGCTTCTTATTTATATAGCTGACAGCGGAAAAGGCACAAATAATATAAAAGTAAAAAGTGCCAAATCTCGTTCTTCGCCGAAGGCGAAGGTTGATGCCGTGAAGAGCGTTAAGTGATCCGACGAATAGGAGGATCATAGCCCGGAACGGCCTGCCTGGCACGCCATTTTTTGCCTACAATGAATAATATCTTTTTATTCTACAACACGGACCCGGACACGCTGTCCCGCCAGGCGATACTCTTCCGGGATCCGGTGGAGTTGATCTCCTGCAGTAATAAAAGCGATATTAACCGATGTTTGAAATCGCTCGATAAGGCGATCCTTGACGGCTATTACGCTGCCGGTTTTCTTTCCTACGAGCTGGGGCTTTATTTTCAGGAAATACCTTTCGAGGAAAGGTCTGACTTTCCGCTTTTCTGTTTCGGGATATTCTCTTCATGCGAAAAAATTCCCCTGGAGAATCTGGAAGAGATCTTTTCCGACATGGATGACGCGAGCTCGTTCAATATAGAAAACAAGACTTATTCCATACCGCATGATGTCTACCATAATGACTTAAAACACATCAAGGAACACATTAAAGCGGGCAACACTTACCAGGTAAACTACACTTTTAAGTATAAATTCGACTTTAAAGGCTCTCCTGGAAAACTTTTCAGCCATCTCAGAAAAACGCAGGACATCCCTTACGCGGGGTTCATTGACCTCGACAGGTGGTCTGTCCTTTCCCTCTCCCCGGAGCTCTTCTTCAGGAAAACGGGAGACGAGATCGTCGTGCGCCCGATGAAGGGCACGATAAAAAGAGGACGGAACAGCGAGGAAGATTCTCTTTGCAGAAAAAACCTCGCCCAATCCGCCAAAAATAAAGCCGAGAACATAATGATAGTAGACCTTTTAAGAAACGACCTCGGCAGGATATCCGAAACGGGTTCTGTAAGGCCCTCGAGCCTCTTTGACATAGAAAAATACCGGACCATTTTTCAGATGACATCGACCATCCGGTCGCGTCTTAAAAAAGGCATTACATGGCAGGAAATATTTGAAAACATATTCCCTTCCGGGTCGGTCACCGGTGCTCCTAAAAAGAGGACGATGGAGATAATCGCCGAAACCGAAAAAGAGCCGCGCGATATCTATACCGGCAGCATGGGATACATCGCCCCCGACGGGAACGCCCAGTTCAACGTCGCCATCCGGACGGTTCTGATCGACAAGGCCGCGGGCAGAGGCACCATGGGGATCGGCGGAGGGATCGTCTATGACTCGCTCCCCGATAAAGAATACGGCGAGAGCCTCCTGAAGGGAGCTTTTTTGACAAACCCCGACTTTACGCCGGAATTCGACCTCATCGAAACTCTGCTCTGGGAGAACGAGGAGTTCTTTCTTCTCGACCGCCACATAAAGCGTTTAAGAAAAAGCGCCGGCTACTTTTCCTATCCTTTCGACGAAGACGCTGTCAGGCAAGTCCTGAAAAATGGTTCTGACTCATTCGACCCGTCAAGGAAATACCGCGTTCGTCTACTTTTTAAAAAATCGGGCGAGTGTGAAGTTACTTCAAGCGTCCTGGGTCCATCCCGTGAAGGCACGGTAAAAATAGCCGTCTCCGACAAAAGAACCGATAAAGAAAACGCTTTTTTCCACCACAAGACGACGAACCGCAGTGTATATGACGGTGAACTGACAAAATATTCCGCCAAAAAATTCTTCGACGTGATATTTCTGAACCTCAAAGGAGAAGTGACCGAGGGGGCCATCTCCAATATCATAATCCAAAAAGGCGGGAACTGGTGGACGCCTCCGGTATCAAGCGGGCTCCTCGCCGGGGTTTACCGCGAATACCTTTTGGAGACCCAGGAGATCCCTCTAAAAGAAAAGGTCCTCTATTTAGAGGACCTTCTGGATGCCGATGCCGTATTTTTAATAAATTCCGTAAGGAAAATGATTCCCGCTATTCTCTAAAAAGAAACCTATTCTCCCTTGTCCAATTTTTCCTTCAGATGAAACATCTCTCGAAAGTGGCGTATTTCGTCTTCTATGAGGGAGTCAACCGTACTTTCACCTTCCTTTACCGCATGTTGTTTTAACTCGTGCAGAAAAAGCATGAAATCCTTCTCGAAGGTAATGCCGGCCTGGAGGGCCGTCTCTTCGCTTATTGTCGTCCCAAGCGCCTGTTTCTGGACGGTGTCGCAATTAAACGTGTTTGAATCCACAAGGGCTTTCAGGTAAAGCGAACGTTCACCGGGATACGCCTCTTCGCGCCTGTCCCCGCTTATGTAGCCCAGCCACTTCTCAAGCTCAAGCTTGTGTTTTTGCTCGTCTTTTGCGAGTTCCGTGAAAAGACGGCCGACGTGGTAATTTTCGCTGTTACGCGCGAGGATCAAGTAAAGTTCTACTCCCCTTGCCTTTGCCTGAACGGCCATCTCTATTATATCTTTTGAAGTATACGTCTCGTCCATATTTCAGCTCCCTTCGAATTATACTACTTAAAAAATATAGCACATTTGTAAGTTTTTTTCAAATATTTGGTTTTTTCTTCTTTTAGGGTATAATTATATTTATAATGAAATTCGTATTTTTTAAAACGCGTTTTATCCTGTATATAGTACTGTTCGCGATCATAAGCTGGTTCCTTTTCAATTTTCTTCTGACCAGGCAGAGCAGTATTATGTACAGTTACTTCATCGAAAGGCCCACCTCTTACAATCTTGAACGGGCGGAGCGACTGGCAGCGTCCATATACCAGAGTTTTAAAAAAGAGATCCAGGCCCCTTCGCTGGATAACATTAAGATATTCATCAATAAATATAACGAAATACCGTTTTTGAGCGTTAATTTTATATACAAAGACTCCGAGGATAACCTGCACAGCGTCATGGGCGAGGTAAAAGACATAGACATACTGAGCGCCGAATACGTATACCCGGTAAAATACGGCGATCGCGAGATCGGGACTCTCCTGGTATATGACATCAATAAGGAATACAAAAAAGGATTAAAAGAGTACAGGGACGTGCTGGACCTTACCAGGCTGTTTTTCGCTGTGCTACTTTTACTTCTTTTGGGTTTAATGGTATATCGCGAATACAACACGAAGATAGAACAGGAAAAAAGGATAGCCGAATACCAGGCCGTTCATGACGGCCTGACGGGCCTATATACGCATAAATACTTTAAGGAGCATCTGGAGAGAGAAGCAAGCCGTGCGCAAAGATATAAGCGTCCGGTTTCGCTCGTCATGTGCGATATTGACTTCTTTAAGCGCTTCAACGACGAATACGGCCACCTTGCCGGCGATGAAATCCTGCGGACGGTTGCGAGGATAATATCAGAAAACGTGCGTACCTCGGATATCGTCGCTCGCTACGGCGGAGAAGAGTTCGCCATACTCCTGATAGAAACCGGACACAAAGAAGCCCAGTCCGTTGCCAAGAGGCTCAAAACCCTTCTTGATCAATCTATTGAAGTGGCCGAAAGGATCAAAGAAAAAGTCGAACATGCCCATATAGATTTCGAGAACAAAAACGTAGGCGTGACCCTCAGTATGGGGCTTTCTTCATATGACGGACATGACGATTATGATCCTGAAGTGCTGATAAAGGAAGCAGATCATGCCCTTTACAACTCCAAAAGCAGCGGACGCAACCTGATCACTGTTTTTAACCCGGAAACAAAAGAATTCAAGAGCTTTAACTAGAAATATTAGAGGCGGGCACCCTTTTCAAGATAGCCGGCATAATCTTTGACGGCGTCTTCCAGCGTGCGGAATCCAAGATTGCATCCCGCTTTTTTCAGTTTCGTCATATCGGCTTGAGTGAAATATTGATATTTCGGTCTCAGGCTTTCCGGCATTTCTATATACTCAATAACGGGCTCTTTCCCCAAAGCACTAAACATTGCCTTTGCCAGATCATTCCAGCTGCGCGCCTTACCGGTCCCAAGATTGAATATGCCGGTTATCTTCGGATTGCAGAAAAGATAATACACCACTTCTACCGTGTCTTTTATATATACAAAGTCTCTTTTCTGTGTGCCGTCCGCATAGTCTTCCCGGTAAGATTTAAAAAGGCGGATTCGGCCCTCGTCCCGTACCTGGGGAAAAGCTTTACAAACGACACTTTTCATGTCTTCCTTATGATACTCGTTCGGTCCGAAGACATTGAAAAATTTTAAACCCGTTACTTTATCTGAAAGATTTTCATCCAGCACCCAAAGATCGAAAAGCTGCTTATAGTAACCATACAGGTTAAGAGGTTTAAGGCGTCTGGTGTTTTCATCACTGTCCGAATACCCGAAACTGCCGTCGCCATAGGTAGCGGCAGAGGACGCGTACAAAAAAGGCGCTTTTTTTTCTAATGCCCATTGGCAAAGGACTTTGGAATATTCATAATTATTTTTGATAAAATAATTTTCATCGGTAAGCGTGGTTGAACTGCAGGCGCCCATGTGAATTATATGTTTCGGCTTGGAGAGTTTTCCCTTCTTGACCAGGGATAAAAATTCGTCTTTCTGGATATACTCGCGGAATTTTTTCTCTTGAAGATTGCGCTCTTTCTCTGGGCTGTCAAGGTCATCCACGACAATGACATCACTGATGCCTTCCTGGTTGAGCCTCCATAAGAAGCAGCTTCCTATAAATCCTGCGCCGCCGGTTAATACGATCACATTTATCCCTCAGGCAAATTCCTGATAAACTCTTTCACCTTTTTCGCGTTTTTGACAAGCAAAGACAAAATACTGTCAAGTTTCCTGGTTTTTGATGGATCCCTGGCGGGGAATCTCAAAAGAACTTCGTTATCTTCTACTGTACCTGAAATACCAGCCTTGGCCCCCAGCTTTACATTATTGCCAATATGCACATGTTCTGCTACGCCTACCTGTCCTCCTATCATGGTATTATCACCGATAGTGACACTGCCGGCAATGCCGGTTTGACCCGCTATCAAAACATTTCTCCCAAGCTTCACGTTATGGGCTACCTGGACCAGATTATCAATCTTTGTCCCCTTGCCTATTACGGTATTAGTGAATGTTCCCCTGTCAATACAGGAATTCGCGCCTATTTCTACATCGTCTTCTATCACGACGTTCCCCATCTGCGGAACTTTATAGATCTTTCCTTCTTTTGACACATATCCAAACCCATCCGCCCCTATGACGGAGCCCGAATGGATGGTCACTTTATTTCCGAGTACACCATAATCGTATATGGTCACGTTGGGAAAAAGATGAGTTCTTTCCCCGAGGGTTACATTTTTCCCTATCACACAATTTGCTTCTATAATAGAACCATTGCCCATTTTAGTGTTATCGCCGATTACAACATTAGGGCCTACTGAAACGTTTTCACCTAACGCGGCGCTTTCCGGGATAAGAGCGCTGGGATGTATGAATCCTTTTTCGGGAGTAGTTATTTCAAGCATTGCGTTATAAAGAACTGTCATTGCAAGTTTTGGGTCCTTGATGCGGAGCGAGGTCTTCGACAAAGCCGGAGCTTCCATGGTGATCACGACACACGAAGCCGCGCTTGTCGCGGCCCGCTTAACTTCTTCCTCGTTAAAGGCGAACGTTAAGTCGCCGTCTTTTGCAAACGCGGCCGGCGCCATGCCCTTAATAGAAACGCTACCGTCTCCTTCTACTACACCATCTACTAGTTTCGCTATTTCGTTAACTGTAATCATTTTTCTAAAAACAGCCCCCGCTTTTGAATAGCAGGGGCTGTTTTCTTCCTTTGCGAATAAGAGACTACTTACAGACTCTTTGACAGGCTTTTGCCGGCCTTAAATGTTACAACTTTCTTCGCAGCAATCTTGATCTTTCTACCAGTCTGGGGATTTCTTCCCGTTCTGGCCTTCCTGGTCCTCATCTTAAAAGTTCCGAGTTCAGGAAGACGGATAACTCTCTGGCTGGGCCCACCCTTGGACAAACGGCCAGACATAGCAACGACTACGGATTCATACGCTTTCGCGGCTTCCGTCTTCGTGCCGTATTTACCTACTTTCCAAATCGATTCGATCAACTGTGCTTTATTCATTCAACACCTCCTTTTGGCTTTAAAAGAATGAATAACTACTATTGGTTAATATACTAAAGTTTCAATTCGTTGTCAACGGCAATTAGAAAATATAAGGGTTCTAGGGCGTCGGCGGCATTTCGTCCGCATTTGGCAAGGCTTACAGAAGATTTCAATAGTGGCGTCCCCGGGCAGAAAACGCCGCAGGCGGATCCTGACCGGGACCGTGTCTTAAAGACTGTGCACCGGGCTGAAAACGCCGCAGGCGGATCCTGACCGGGGACAATACCGTAGTGAGTTCTTTTCGAGAAAATTTATTTTTACGGAAAGAACGAATGGAGGCATGTATAGTTTCAAAGAAACTATACATGCATTTTGAATAAGCGATAAAAAGGTGGGTGAAAAATGGCGTCCCCGGGCAGATTCGAACTGCCATCACCGGCTTCGGAGGCCGATACTCTATCCATTGAGCTACGGGGACTTGTTCACGCTTTATTTAACACGAAACACCAGAAGAGTCAGATCATCGAACTGCGATTGTGTGCCGGCAAAGTCAAACACGCTGTCCTTTATCTTTTCTACTATCTCCTGCGCCGAGAGGTCCACCGAGTCCAGTCCTATCTTCATAAGGCGCTGGAGCCCAAACATCTGGCGATTCTTGTCAAGCGCTTCAACAACCCCGTCGGTATAAAGAATTACGGTGTCGCCTTCCGACAGATTTATCTCGCTTTCACCGTAAACCTGGTCCTCCATGATCCCCACGGGACATCCATGGGAACTCAATAGGCTCACCCGGGAGTTTTTCTTATCTACAAAAAGTGGAGGGTTGTGTCCGGCGTTACAGTAACGGAACACTCTTTTGTCTTTATCGTAAATCCCGTAAAACATTGTTGTGAACATCCCGGAAGAAAAGGTTATATCCTTTATCACCTGGTCGTTGGTCTTCTGTATGACCTTTGCAGGCGACTCTTCTCCGGTCGTTATGACCTTGAAGATGCTTTTTGAATTTGTCATGAAGATCGAGCTCGGAAGTCCCTTACCAGTAGCATCAGCTATCACGAACCCGATATTATGGCCGTCTTCCCTGTCGATATAATCAAAATAGTCCCCTCCGACCTGACGGGCAGGAAGACTGACGCCGGCCATATCCAATTCTTTAACGTCAAGCGTGTACTGCGGGAGGATAGCCTGCTGGAGCTCCGCGGCGATCTCAAGCTCCCTGTTAAGCCGTTCTTTCTCTGCCGTTATTTCGGTAATATTCCTTATATGGTCTTTGAGATCAAACGCCATCGCGTTGAAATTTTCTCCCAGCCTCCCCCATTCATCAGCTGTCCCCAGGTTTATCTTATGGTTAAGGTTGCCGGAGCGGATCTCTTCCATTCCTTTTACCAGCCTGCCCAGTGGCTTCGTCAGCCACCAGGAGATAAGATTCGACGCCGCTATTGAAAGCAGAAAGCCCAGTGAAAAGATATACATGGCGCTCAGCCTTACAGCGCTTTTCATCTGCGCTACGGTCTCCGCGGAGATATCCACGCCGAGCACCGCTACCGATGTACCGTCTTCTTTTTTTATCGGCGCGTACCCGGAAAGCCATAATCCCCATCTGTCGGCCAGGGGTTCGCGATCAGCCGAAGGCCACTCGATGGCTTTCATCAGCTCCGGATAAGGCGTTACGTCAAAATCTTCTCCACAATCTATGGGCTCTTCAACATCACCGTTTGCAACAAATTTCATCACGCCCGGTTTTGACGTTGATACGAGCACGTACACGTCGGCGATCTCGGGATTAATGCTCATTATGCTGTCGAGCCGGTCCACCATGCCCTGGTATTCTCTCGTCTTCATGCTTGCCCGTACGGGGACTATGCTTTCTACGAGTTCGGCAGACACGATACGTGTTCCCAGCACCGCAAGCTCCATAAGCTTTTCCCTAAGATTTTCCTTCTGGATGTCTATTGCTTTGGCATAGAACAAGCTGATGAGTCCGAAGAACAGGACTATATAGCAGGTAAAAAATACAAGATTGATCTTTGTTTTAAAACTGACGCTTTTCATGGGTTATATTGTAACCTTATAAGCCTCTCATTTCAACAGTTTCAACAAAATCTTTAAGGATATTTTGAAATCCTTCAAGATCTTCTCTGCTGTAAGGCTTGACGTTCTGGAATTTTTCGTCAAAAGTGATAACGGGACGGAACTGCTGAAGACAGTATCTCTTTGCCCCCTTCACTAGCTTCCCTATCTCAGCGATATCCTCTTTGTCAACGATCCCGGGTACACAGGTGGTCCTGAATTCATACGGAACCTGCGAGCGCTTAAGATGGTCGATACTCCCGGAAACCGCCTCGGCGATATTCTCCAGATCTGTTACCAGGTTATATTTTGGGAGGGACGTCTTGATGTCTAAGGCCACGTAATCTAGGAGGCCGGCAAGCAAAAGTTCCTTCAGCTGCTCCGGATTAGAACCGTTGGTGTCGAGTTTAACGAGGATTCCCGTATTTTTTAGGCGCCTTATAAAATCAGGAAGGTCCGCGTAGATCGCCGGTTCTCCTCCGGTTATAACAACCCCTTCTACTAGGCCTTCGCGGCGGGTAATGTAATCGAAGATCTCCTTTTCGGGGCAATCGAAACTTTTCTCTAGCGCGACCAAGTCAGGGTTTTGGCAATAACCGCATCGAAAATTACATCCCTGCACAAAGACTACGGAAGCCAAATACCCCGGATAATCAACCAGCGACAGCTTTTGTAGTCCTGCTACTTTCATGTTTTTCCGCTTCCGCGCCTATGCCGTATTTTTTTCTGTCGCCAAACTCCGCGGTTTTGCCTTTATTCCATGACTGGACCGGCCGGAAAAACCCCGTAACTCTTGCAAAAACCTCAACAGTACATTTTTTCGTACTCATATCAAAATCTCCTCTTCGGCTTTTTCATCTTCTGCGGCATGGTCATCATGCGGGCAAGTGAAATGTTCCCCCGGAATATATCCGTGAACAGCGCATATCGTGAATGAAGGCGATATGGTGAAATAGGGAAGCTTGTAATTCTGCGCTATTTTCCTGACAAGTTTCTTGCAGACTTCTGCGTCATCTATTTTTTCTCCGAGAAATATATGAAAGACCGTGCCTCCCGTGTAAAGACACTGAACTTCATCCTGGTGGTCCAGGGCCCAGAAAAGGTCGTCCGTATGTTTCACGGGTAAATTCGAAGAGTTCGTGTAATACGGCTCTTTTTCTCCCTGCGTCACTATGCCCGGAAACTTGTCCCTATCTAGCTTCGCAAGCCGGTAGGATGTTCCTTCAGCGGGCGTAGCTTCAAGATTGTACATATGCCCCGTCGCTTCCTGGAATTCCACCATGCGCTTACGTATATAGTTCAGCATTTTCAACGCAAATTTTCTTCCCTTATTCGTGCTGATATCCTCGCCCAGGAGATTCAGGCACCCTTCGTTCACGCCGACGACCCCGATCGTCGAAAAGTGATTCGCCCAGTAAGAATCGATTTTCTTTTTGATGTCGGCAAGATAATGGCGTGAATACGGGTACAGTCCCTGTTCCGTGAGTTGCTCCAGGATCTTCCTTTTGGTTTCCAGAGTTTCCCTCGATATACGCAAAAGCTCATCGAGCCGGACGTAGAATTCTTCCTCATCGGAAGAAAGATAGGCCAGCCGGGGAATATTCAACGTCACGACCCCGATGGATCCGGTAAGCGGATTGGAACCGAAGAGGCCGCCTCCCCTTTTGTGCAATTCCCTGTTGTCAAGGCGCAGACGGCAGCACATACTTCTCGCGTCGTCGGGACTCATGTCGCTATTAACAAAGTTCGAAAAATACGGGATGCCGTACTTCGACGTCATCTTCCAGAGCCCGTCAAGGTCCGGGTTTCCCCAATCGAAATCTTCGGTAATGTTGTACGTGGGGATAGGAAATGAAAATATCCTTCCCTTGGCATCGCCCTCGACCATAATGTCACAGAACGCTTTGTTGATAAGATCGGCTTCGTGCTGAAAATCTCCGTATTTCTTATCTTTTATTTCGCCCCCGACGATCACAGCTTCATTTTTGAAAGAATCCGGAATCGTCAGGTCCATGGTAATGTTGGTAAAAGGCGTCTGAAAACCTACCCTTGTGGGAACATTAATGTTAAAAATAAATTCCTGCATGTACTGCTTGATCTGGGGGTAGGTAAGTTCGTCATAAGAGATAAACGGGGCCAGGAGAGTATCAAAATTGGAAAATGCCTGCGCACCGGCCGCTTCCCCCTGAAGAGTGTAGAAAAAATTCACTATCTGTCCAAGCGCCACGCGGAAATGCTTGGGCGCTTTTGATTCTACCTTACCATAAGCCCCGCCAAAACCACGCGTCAAGAGATCCTTAAGGTCCCACCCACAGCAATAAGCGCTTATGGATCCCAGGTCATGGATGTGAATGTCTCCTGATTGATGTTTTTCCGCGGCTTCTTTGGAGTAAATACGGTCCAGCCAGTATTTATTCGACACTGCCGTAGAGATAAAGTTATTCAGTCCTTGAAGCGAATATCCCATATTGGCGTTTTCCTTGACGCGCCAGTCTTTTTGCTGGATATAATTATCCACCATGTTAACGGCATCGCTTAAAAGGGCCTTGGTCTGACGTAATTTGGCGTGCTGTTCACGGTAAAGTATGTACGCCTTTGCCGTTTTGGCGTGGCCATTTTCGATCAGTATTTTTTCTACGAGGTCCTGGACGTTTTCAACGGTGGGTATCCTGTCGTCCTTGTACAATACTTCCAGAAAAGAGATCGCCTGGCGGGTTGCCTGATGCGCTTTTTCTCTGTCTTCGCCTCCAACCGCTTCCGCGGCCGTGAAGATCGCATTCTCAATTTTTTTGGGATCGAACGGTTCGAGCCGTCCGTCTCTTTTTCTGATGAACTTTATGTCCGTTGAATACATCGCTTCCCCCTTCATTGCTAACTTCGTCTCTGGAATAAAAACACAAACATCTCAGAAAATACCATATGTTGGTTATAATGTCAAGTGGGAACACAATATATAGTTAGTCATAAAAAAGTTTGTTTTTTCCCCTTGACTTGAAAAATAGAGCTTTTTTCCAGTGTTTTTCAGGCTTTCCCGGGATTCGGCGCCGGGGATTCGGCGACGGGGATTCGAGCGCCTCCGGGCTCCTATTATTTTACCTGCCCTCGCTTGAGGCTCGTGCAGGATTCTATTTTCGCCCTCCGGTCGGCCATTCGATTTCTCGATTGTTAGTATCTTGCTCGCTAACTCGCAAGATGCGTTCATTAAAGGCTCAAAATCTCTCGTTCTCATCCCTGCCTTCCGCCAGCATTTCTTCCGCCAGGAGAAGCAGGGACACCGGGAGAGCCCACGAGGCGATCCTACTAAGGGGCCCCGGCCTCAACGCAAGGCATTGATGATGCGGAGGTTTTGAGAATGAATTTTCAAAACCGACGACGAAGAAATTCCAAAAACAACCCCGCTAAATCGGGGTTGTTTTTCAGTAATTGCATAAAAATTGGGAAGAGAATAAATTTTCTTCCCAATTTTTTTGGCAATTACTGGCGGAGAGGCAGGGATTCGAACCCTGGGTACATTGCTGCACACACGCTTTCCAAGCGTGCTCCTTAAGCCAACTCGGACACCTCTCCGCTTTGCTTGCGATAAAAACTTATGAAGCTTGTTTGAAGCTTTCGACAGCGCTTTGCTCAGTATCGTATATCTCAAAAACTTTGTCGAGCTGAGTAAGCTGAAAAACGCTGCGACCCTCGTCGGATACTCCGCTCAGCTTCAATCCACCACCGCTTTTTTTCACTTCTTTGGCAAAGAAAACGATCGTAGCCAATACAAGTGAGGATACGAAACCGACTCCGGAAAGATCGATAACGAATTTTTTCTCATCTTCGAGCAGCATCTTATTAAGTTCGTTCTTGATCTTTTCACGCTGGTCAAGATTTATCTCATTAAAGAAAAATCTTACAACGTTGACATCTTGTACTTTTTCCCTTGAAAAAAATTTCTCCATAAAAATATCCTCCGTCCTGTCGGGTTATATTTTATCCGCTTGTGATAAATTTGTCACGAAATTTGCTTGTCAACTTCCTTGGTTCTCAACTTCGCTGCTTCTCGCCAACTTCGTTGGTTCGAAGTAAATTCGTCCTGCTTTCAGTAAAGCATTCTTTACTGAAATCATAACTTATGTTCGCTGTTGCTCCATAAGTTATGGCCTCATTTATGGCGGAGAGGGGGAGATTCGAACTCCCGGTACCCGAAGGCACAACGGTTTTCGAGACCGCCGCATTCAACCACTCTGCCACCTCTCCGCTTTGCATAAGCTTTTTATATAATCTGCAAAGCGGATCTCGAACCTCGCACAAGCGAGGTGAGAGATATTACACTTTGCATAAGCTCCTTAAATAATAGCATACGGGCATGGGCTATTCTATCAAAAAATGATAGGATTATCACTTCAGGAGGTCTTCAAGAATTTCGAGGAGTTTTTTGGGGTTCTCGGCCTTGTTCACGAACGCGTCGGCCTCTCTCCCGAACACGGAGTGCCTGTAATTTGTATACCCTGTATAGATGATGAGCTTTGATGCCGGCGAGATAGACCTGACAGTATTGATGACAGTTATGCCGCCCTTATCGGGCATCATTAAGTCCAGCACGATCGCGTCAACGTCCTGGACTTCCTTCAGGTAAGAAACCAGTGAAAAACCCTCATGGACAACATCGACATTATACCCTTCGCGTTCCAGTATTTCCTTAAGGATATCGCATAATTCAACGTTATCATCAGCTATTACAATTTTTTTGGGATTATCGCTCAACTTGATTCATCCGCCTTTCTCTTTAGGGGCAAGAATATCTTAAACGCCGTACCCTCGCCCAGCTCGCTGATAAATTCTATCCTGCCGTCCTGGTTCTCTATCATCATCTTTGCGATCGGCAGCCCCAGGCCTGTTCCTTTAGGCTTACTGCTGTAAAGGGGCTCAAATATCAGGTCTCTCTGGTCCGGGGGGATGCCGGGGCCAGAATCCGCGATCTCTATACACGCGCATTCCCCGTCCTTATTCGTCCGGAAAGTCAGCGTTCCGTTGCCTTTCATGGCTACAATGGCGTTGTTGGCTATGTTCATAATGGCGTGCATCAGCTGGTTGCTGTCGCCTTTTATCTTGGGTAACTTTTCGAAATCTTTTTCAACACTGATAAGCTCCGGCACTTTTAATACAGAGATAGCGTTCTCGATCACCGCACTAACATCGATCGTTTCGATCTTCGGAGACTTTGTCTTCGCAAAACCCATAATATCATCTATGATCGCATCGATAATGGAAATTTCTTTTTTCAAAATTTCCATATATTTTAAAATTTTATCATCCTTTTTATCGCTGCACCTTTTATCCAAATAATACACGGCGTTCTTAAGAACCGCAAGAGGATTCCTCAATTCATGAGTCACGCTACCTGCCAGCTTCCCCAGGAAAGCGAGCCGTTCGCTCCTGTGCAATTTTTTACTTATATTTAAAAGCTCGTCCGTCCTCGTCCTGACCTTGTCTTCCAGGTGATCCCGGGCGTCTTTAAGCTGCGTACTCATACCGTTCAGATCCTCTATCATAAAAAACATCGACCGTTGAGTTTTTCTCAATTTTTCGATCTGGGCTTCGAGGTCTTTTTTCACGGTCTCGAGTTCAAATTCTTTTTTTTCCACATACCCGATAGCGGCCATCCGCATATACATATTCTCGGCCACTTTCGTTCTCAAGGTTTTTGCCGCGCCTTCCAGCTGTAAAGATTTGGCCTCGAATCTTTTCCTGGAATCTAGTATGCTTTTCTCTCTTTCCTCTTTCAGTCTAGCGAAAAAACCCGTGCTGAAAGACAAGAGGCAGAACACTACTCCAACAACAACTACGCCTGCGCCTAGAAAATAATTCACATCGGTATACGTCATCATTTCGGCCGGCAACAGCCTGTGATGCGTAATGATCCCCTTGTATTCCAAAAACCCCAGGGAGAGATAGCCAAAAATGGCAAAAGCGGTAATAACAGCCCCTTTCCAGCGCTTCATCAACACGTTCCCGTAAACCAGGTCAAAAATATACACAAAGAAAGCTATCCATTCTACACCGCCTAAAAAGTGCACAAGCAATGTTGCGTAAGATATACCAAAAAAATAGTAGCTGAAATGCACCTTGTCGACAACTTCTCTTTTTCTGAATATGCCGCTTTTAAAAAAAGCGAGATAACAAATACAAGTCAGCAGCCATGCATAAAAAATCGTAGAAACTTCCTGAGGCACAGGAAAACAGAAAATCTTCCTAAGAACATTGACAACGATCAGCGCTACCAGGGCATTGAAAATCCGTATTTCAAAGGAAGCGGATAATATCTTCGCCTGATAATCCAGTTCTTCGTTGGTAACAGTATTATTTGCCTTCGTGGGCTCTTCCGGTCTCATCTTTTCCTTTTAAAATCTTTATCTGCTGCTTGGCTATCTGCAGTTCCGTGCGGAGATCCTTGAGGCGCTCTTCACGCTCAACGGAAGCTTTCCAAAAATCTTCCAGCTCCTCTTTTCTGCGAACCTGTTCTTCTCTCTCGTGGACAAGCCCGGATATATCCTTGATGATAGCCATAGTTACCTTTTCGCCTTTAATTTCAAACATGCTTAAAGTAAAACTTGTTTCTTTGTATGAACCGTTCTTGCACACAATAACGCCCTCCATCCGGGCATGCCCCCTGAACATCAGGTCCTTACGGGCTTCATTCAGTTCTTTTCTTGAAGAAGGGTGTAATAATTCCGCAAAAGACCTGCCCACGAGTTCTTCTTCAGAAAAACCGGTAAGGATATCCGTCACTGGATTGATCTCTTCGATCATCCCGCTGTCGAATCTGTAGATAATAACCATGTCCCCGGAGTTTTTGAACAATTTCTTATATCTTTCTTCCGCATCCCTCATCTCTTCATAAGAGGACCTGACATCGGTCATATCCCTGATAAGGGCTTCTATCGTCTCTTCTCCGGTTCGCGGGTCTTTTACCATGTAAGAATTATAAAGTACCCATTTATCCTTGCCGTCCAGGGTCTTAAAATGATATTCGTAATCTCTAATGACCTTTTCGCGCTTTACTCTTTCACGGATGCTGCCTTCATCATCAACGTAGATGATCAATTCGCTCAGGGACCGGCCTATCGCTTCATCCTTTTTCATATCCAGCTCCAGGATATCAAGAAAAGTTTTGTTCGCTTCGATAACTACACCGTCCCTGCAGCGATACTTGTAATATCCGGTATGTGTGTGATCTATAAGCCTTTGAAGGATCCTTTTTGTGCGTCTGAATTCAAGGAATTTAACGCCCAAAAGGAAAACTGCGGCGAGAGTTGCAAAATTGAATATTGTTAAATATAAAATCATTGTTTATAGTATACAACAGTTGTGTAATCAAAGCAACGACGGAGCGTAGGCACATTTTCGCCTAATTTGGTCTATTTCTGCCTATTTCAATTTCTAACGTTTTAGTTACTTTTAATTGAAAAAACTTCTTGTAAAAAGTTGCCTTTGCTGTATTATATGTTATACTATTAGTGAAAGGGAGGTAAACAGGAACTTTTAGAGTTTTGGGTCTTTTCTCTAGCTTTTCTTCCCCCTTAAAAATAAAAGGAGAAAAGGTAAAAGAAAAGCTAGATTTTTTAAGGCAACCTCGAAAAGGTTGCTTTTTTTTATTTAACGGCTGGCGTCTGTTCCTTTCCTATCTCATCTGACCTCTTCAGCGCCACCTCCGTAAAAAGCGGTCCTATGAATTCGAATAAAACTGTCGTTCCCAGTATGGTGTTCAACAGGATCGGTGATATGGGCGAAAAAACCTCGTTTTGCTTTACCAAAAGCGCAAGTCCTACGACTATACCCCCTTGCGGAATCAATCCAAACGCTGTATATTTTTTAACCTTAGCCTGGGCTCCGGAGATAACAGCTCCGATAAAAGCGCCGAATATCTTGCCTAAAACGCGCAGTATAACAAACACGATAACTATCCACAGCGCGCTCTTAAGCACATTGAGCTGCAGATGGGCGCCTGCAACGACAAAAAAGATAAGAAAGATCATCTCTTCAAAGTAATCCCTTATAGAGATGAAGAACTTCTCTTCGTCCTTGGCCAGGTTCACGATAACGCATCCCAGGGTCATTGTGGACAAAAGTTCATCCAGTTTTAGCATCTGGGCAACCCCAAAACAGGAAAAAAGGGCCCCAAATATCATGACAACCAGCACGCCTTTGTCCTGCACTTTTCTGGCGGCAAATAGTAAAATAAGCGCGAAAATGGCTCCGTTTACCAAGGAAAAAAATATGCCTGCCAGCGGTTTCGCGATCGTAGAGGCGGCGCTCGCCCCGGCGCCTCCCAATACGGCTGCGCCTACGGCAATCGCGATACTAAAAATGATTATGCCCATTGCGTCATCAAAAGCGCCTATGCCCAGAATCGTAGTGGTTACGGGTCCGTCCGCCTTATACTCTTCCTTAACGGCAAGGGTCGGCGTAGGATCGGTAGGGGCACCTAAAGAACCTGCCAGAATAGCCAGGGGAAGATAGAACGCGGGCTGGATATTAACACCCAGAAAGCGGCCCAGTACAGGCAGGGCCAAAAATAAGCCGGCCGAAATGAGTAAAAACGTTATGACCGATTCAAAAATGGTCATTATCCATATCGTATTTCCCAGCTTTCGGATACGCGAAAAATTCAATGATCCGCCTATAGCGTACGTAATAACGCAAAGAGCAAAGTTACTTATTATCGTTGAATTGTTTATAAAATGCTCGGGTAAAAGTCCCAAAAACGACGGCTCAAGCAACACCCCCGCCGCAATATAGCCTGTCACTTTTGGAAGCCGGAAAAAATTCGCTACCCTCCCGGCTATATACCCGGCAATGAGTATGATCCCGAACATTAAAACTATATTAAAATGAGCGGCCAGGCCTTCTCCCATATCGTCTCCTTTAATCTATATTTTCCCTGAATTGCTTCCATAACCGTTCAAAACGCTGTTCATATATCATCTCGAAAAGATGCGCCTTTCCCGGAAACAGCTCTATGCACATCTTTCTTAATTTCTCCTTCTCTATGTCAATGTCCACCTTCGGGTAATCGGTATGAAGTATCAGCGAAACGATCCTTTCGGCTTCCCGGCTTAGGAGCTGCACTTTCTCTTCTTCCTCTCGCGCATCAAGTTCGCGGCATAGGCGTTTTAAAAAATCAAGATTTAGATTTTTAATACTCCCCGTGTTTTTGACTATCCATTCAAATCTGGCGGCATCCTCCATCATGTGTGTATTATTAAAGAGGACGTAGATCGGTTTTTGTTTTACGAGCTGGCTTTCTTTTTCGCAAAAATCCTGTAATTGTTTAAGCTCCCATCCTTTATACTTGTACCTGTATCCTCCGATCCCGTGGAGACGAAAATAACGGATATCTCCGTATAATGCCTTATCTTTGAAGGGGTCAACGCAATGAACAAGATCCAGTTCCTCGCACAATTTGTTTATGTCCTTTTCTTCCCAGTTTCCTCGCGGTTCCCACGCGAACCTATATTTTTTCCTTTTTATCGTTTTAAAAAATTTTTTTAGATTATCTTTGTTTTCCCCGGTAGGATTAAACGACGGCGGACACTGAAAGACTATAACACGGGATTTCAGCGCTGAAGCTATTTTTTCCGTTTCTTACCAGGCTTTAAACACCTCGTCCGTCGGCTTGAAAGAACCGCATCTCTTCTTTTGGAGGGCACTTAATTTCGTCCTTAGTCTGCGGTAAGTCGGGCTGGAAGAGTCATGAGTAATGAGTTGCCACGCCTTTACGGTGAACTCAAATCCGTCCGGGGCGGAAAGGCGCCATTTACGCGCCGTTTCCAGCTTCGGCGGTTGATGAAAAGTCTGCTGGACTTCAATTACTTTAAACTTTTCATAATATTTCTGTTTTCCTACGGGAAAACCGCAACATCCTATCTTTAGCTTCATGCTTTAATCTCCATGGACCATAGGCACAAATCTGACCGGCAGCAAGGCCTTCTTCTCATAGCCCGATTCTGCCCGGATGATCAGGTAAAGCTCCTGAAAAAAAGAACCGACAGGAACGACCATTTTCCCGCCTGTTTTCAATTGAGTGACGAGCTCCTCGGGAATCTCCGGCGGCGCCGCTGTTACGACGATCGCGTCAAAAGGGGCATATTCAGGCCATCCTTCATAGCCGTCGCCCCATTTTACCTTTATGTTATCATATCCAAGCTGTTTCAATCTGGATTCGGCGGATTCGGCAAGAGGCTTCACTATCTCTATCGTGTAGACTTCTTTTACTATTTCGCCTAGAATTGCCGCCTGGTATCCCGAACCGGTCCCGATCTCAAGGACGCGGTCGGTAGACTTTAATCCGGCGGCCTCTGTCATATACGCGACGATATAGGGCTGAGATATGGTCTGCCCGTGGCCTATAGGCAGGGGCGTGTCTCTATATGCCTCGTCGATCAGGTTTCGGGGGACAAAAAGGTGGCGTTTGACCTTCATCATGGCTTTGATAAC
>JBAROI010000041.1:0-54856 GCA_049642015.1 Candidatus Omnitrophota bacterium
AACCTACGTAAACCTGTATATTTCCTTTCTTTTTTCGATTAAAAATGCTAATGGCATTGACATCACCTAACATAATGGATATAATTGTGTGGTAAATTTATATACTATTTATTAGTTCCCGTATTTACTATTATATGTATGTGATCCCGGGTCTCGGCCTGTGGCCTCGCCCGGGATGACATATTTCGCCTACGGCGAATTCCGGGATGACATATTTCGCCTACGGCGAATTCCGGGATGACATAAGACGCGGGGATGACATATGAGAGGAAGAGTTGATATGCAGGAAAAAAATGAACTTATCGAACAGCGATATAAAAATTTTGAACAGCTGCAGCAGGCAGGAATAGATCCTTTCGGGAAAAGCTTCAGCGGCATTCAGAGTATAGCCTCTGTAAAGGAGAATTTTTCCGAAGGCGGCAAGACCCGTATTGCCGGAAGGATCATGGCCAAAAGAAAGCACGGAAAAAGTATTTTCATGGACATCAAGGATTTCACCGGGAAGATACAGCTTTATGCCCAGAAAGACGACGTGGGTGAAAAGACTTTTGATGTCCTGAAGGTGCTGGACATCGGCGACATCATAGGCGCGGACGGCGAACTTTTTAAGACGAGGACGGGAGAGGACACCGTTAAATTGACCGAGTGCCTTGTTCTTTCCAAGTCTTTGCGGCCTCTGCCTGAAAAGTGGCACGGCCTTAAGGACGTCGAAACGAGATTCCGCCAGAGGTACGTGGACCTGATAGTGAACGACCACGCCCGTGAGGTGTTCCAAAAGCGCATCGAGATAATGAAACATATGAGGGGCGAGATGGATAAGCGCGGTTTCCTTGAAGTCGAGACGCCCATGATGCACCCGATCCCGGGCGGAGCCGCGGGCAAACCCTTCAAAACGCATCACGAAACGCTGGACATGGACCTTTATCTCCGGATAGCGCCCGAAATATACCTGAAAAAGCTCCTGGTGGGAGGGTTTGAAAAAGTTTACGAGATCAACCGCTCGTTCCGTAACGAGGGGATATCACAGCGGCATAATCCGGAATTTACCATGATGGAGGTTTACGAAGCTTATTCTGATTGCGAAGGGATGATGAAGCTGACGGAAGAGATCATCCGCTCGACGGCGAAGGCGGTCCTCGGTACGGAAAAATTCACTTACCAGGACAGGGAAGTGGATCTGACCCTCTGGAAGAGGGTGTCGTTCGCGGAGCTGATGGAAAAGAACTTCGGGATCAAGGTGGACGATCCTTTAGACGGCTGGATGGATAAACTCAAGAAAAAAGGCATAGAGATCGAAGGGGATGCCGTCAGCAAGACCCAGATCATCAATATCGTAGGGGAACTGGTCGAACCCGAGACCGAGACCCATCCCGTTTTCGTGGTCGACATGTTCAAGGAGTTAAGCCCCCTGGCTAAAGAGAAGAAGGACGCGCCGGGGCTGGTAGACAGGTTTGAACTGTACATAGGCGGTATGGAGATAGCGAACGCCTATTCCGAGCTTAACGACCCGATAGACCAGCGCAAGAGGTTCGAGGAACAGGTCAAAGCTGATCCGGACGCCATGATGGACGAGGATTTTATAAGAGCGCTTGAATACGGAATGCCGCCCGCCGGAGGACTCGGGATAGGGGTCGACCGTTTGGCGATGATCCTGACGAATTCGGCAAACATCCGGGAAGTGATCCTCTTTCCGCAGCTAAGGCCCGAATAAGATATGTGGACGTTGTTTTTAAGCCTTAAATATTTTTTATCCAGAAGAAGAGAAGGCCTTATTTCTCTGATAGGGTTCATCTCTGTCGTGGGGGTCGCCCTGGGTGTCGCGTCTCTCATAATAGTACTTTCGGTGATGAACGGTTTTGACCGGGAGATAAGAGACAAGATCGTCGGGACCTACGCGCACCTCATGGTGGTCAATGACGAAGGCATCGCGAATCCTTCGGCCCTGGTGGAAAGACTGGAAGGATTGCAGGAAGTCGAAAGCGCCGCCGGGTTTGTAACAGGCCAGGCCGTTCTGAGAAAGGGCAGGAACGTCAAGGGGATCCTCTTAAAAGGGATCGATACGGCAAAAGAACCGGAAGTTACAAACGTGGTCGAGTATATCGAAAAGTACGCAGGGGAGGAACTCGGACGCGGGACGATCGTCCTGGGAAGCGAACTGATGAAGAATGAGAACATCTCCGTGGGCGACGAGATCGAGATCATGGTTCCGTATTCAGTCGCGGACCTGGAAAAATCAAAATTCAGGGTGATAGGAAGTTTCACCTCCGGGAGGTACGACTACGACGCGCACCTGGCAGTAGTAGACCTGGATACGGCGCGCGGCCTTTTCCGGATGAAAAAAAGTGTTTCGGGTATAGGCATGCGCGTTAAAGACGCGATGGACGTTACCGGCGTAAAGCTCAAACTCCAGTCGATACTGGGGTACCCTTACATAGTTAAAAGCTGGATGGACCTTGACAGGAACCTCGTGACCGCGCTCGCGGTGGAAAAGAAGATGATGTTCATAATACTGGCGCTTATTGTCATGGTCGCGTGTTTCAACATCTCGAGCTCTCTTATCATGATGGTGATGGAGAAGACGAGGGATATCGGCATCCTCAGGGCAATAGGGGCGAACGCATGGGGGATCAGGTTCGTGTTTTTTATCGAGGGCGCCATTATCGGACTTATAGGTGTTTTGCTGGGAGGAGCGGCAGGTATTTTTATAGCGAACAGGATCAATGCCGTTGCTGATTTCATAGAAAGGGTGACAGGCGTCGCGGTCTTCCCCAGCGATGTGTATTATTTTACGGAAATACCCGTCAACATCAGTCCCGCGGATGTCTGCGCGGTGATCACGATGGCTATGCTTCTCACGGTAGCTGCGGGCATTTATCCGGCGTGGAAAGCTTCACGGCTTGATCCGGTGGAGGCGATAAGGTACGAATAATATGGAAATGATCACAGCTGAAAACCTGAATAAGATATTTAGCCAGGGAGAAAAGGAAGTTCACGCCGTCCGGGATGTGAACCTCACGATAGAAAAGGGCGAGAGGGTTTACATCCACGGACCGTCAGGGGCCGGGAAATCTACCCTTCTGCACGTGCTGGCGGGACTGGACAGGCCTACTTCGGGATCAGTGAGCTTCTACGAGAATAAGATCTATGACCTGTCCGACAGGAAGAGAAGCGCTCTGCGTAACAGGAATTTTGGATTTGTTTTTCAGTTTTATCATCTTCTGCCGGAGCTTGACGTCCTGGAAAACGTGATGCTCCCGGCTATGATAAACGGGAAAGAAAACCGGAAGCGGATAAAGAACCGCGCTACGGTCCTTTTGGAGCGCGTGGGCATGATCGGCAGGTCAGGGCACAGGCCTTCCCGCCTCTCCGGAGGTGAGGCGCAGAGAACGGCCATAGCCAGGGCCCTTATGAATTCCACGGACGTGTTGTTTTGCGATGAACCTGCGGGGAACCTGGATTCTGAAATGAGCAAGAGTATTTACGCAATGATACGCGACATCAGCGAAGAAAAGAACATGAGCGTTATCGTGGTTTCGCACCAGGATATCACGGAAAATTTTGCGCATACCGAATACGTGATGAAAGACGGAGTTTTAGAAAAAGTGTCAGAGTGTCAGAGTGTCAAAGTGTCAACGGCTGAAATGAAAGGGTAAATAATGGGGAAAAAGATTTTTTTTAACGGAGAGTTCATTGACAGGGAGGACGCGAAGATATCTATATTTGACCACGGCCTTCTTTACGGAGACGGTGTTTTTGAAGGGATACGGTCGTATAATCGCAGGGTATTTCGTTTAGATGAGCACATTGACCGTTTGTATAGAAGCGCGAAATCCATAAGACTGAAGATACCGATGCCGAAGGAAGAGTTTAAGGAGAAGATAATTGAGGCGTTGAAGGTGAACGGATTGGATAACGCTTATATGCGCGTTGTTGTGACCCGGGGCGTCGGCGATCTCGGATTAGACCCCCGGAAATGCAAGGCCCCGACGGTGTTCATCATCGCGGATAAGATAGCTTTATACCCCGATGAATTTTATAAGAAGGGATTGCCAATAATAATAGCAAAAACGCGGCGGAACCATCCCGAAACCCTGAATCCCAGGATAAAGTCTCTGAACTATCTTAACAATATCCTTGCTAAGATAGAAGCCATAGATGGCGGGACCGAGGAGGCGCTGATGCTTTCCGTGGAGGGGTATGTTGCCGAATGCACCGGAGATAACATCTTCATCGTCAATAACGGGGAACTATACACCCCGCCGTTTGAGCATGGATCGCTTGAAGGCATAACGCAGAAAGCCGTAATTGAATTGGCAAAGAAAAGAGGCATCAAGACAGAGTTCAGGAAGATGCTTCCTACTGAGATCCTTGAGGCCGAAGAATGTTTTCTTACGGGGACGGCGGCGGAGATCATACCCGTTGTGCAACTGGACGGTAGGAATATCGGTACAGGCAAGCCCGGAGAGATCACCACGCAGCTTTTACAGGATTTCAGGGAACTGACCAAGGCCGAGGGAGTAGAATACTAAACATGAAGTGCGACGTGTGCGGCAAAGAAAAGGCGACGGTGCACCTGACGGAGATCATCGATGGCAAAGTCGAAAAGCTCCACCTTTGCGAAGAGTGTGCCAAAGAAAAAAGCAAGGAGATGCAGTCGCATTTCGGGCTCACGGACCTTTTGTCGAGTTTGATGGATTTCGAGCCGTCGATGTCGGAAAGCATGATCAGGGAAAGCACGGCGGTAAAATGTCCCGGGTGCGGTATGACCTTCTATGACTTCCAGAAAAGGGGCCGGCTCGGATGTGGAAGGTGTTATGAGACTTTCCATAAGAAGCTTACTGAACTGTTAAGGAAGATCCACGGTTCAGACAGCCATGTCGGGAAAGTGCCTTACGAAGAAGCAAAACCGCGTGAGGACGCAGATGGCATCCAGCGCTTAAAAAAAGAACTGGAAGAATTGATAAAGAACGAGGAATTCGAGAAAGCCGCGATGCTGAGGGACAGGATAAAGGAACGGGAAAAGAAAAGTGGATATTAACGACCTTCTTTATAAAAAGAGCGAATGGCTTAAGGGCGAAGGCCCCAGGTCAGACATCGTGATATCCTCCAGGGTAAGGATAGCGAGGAACGTGAAGGGACATCTGTACTTTGACTGGGCGAACGACGCGCAGCGTGAAGAAGCGCTGAACACGGTCGCCGCGGCGATAGCGAAGACAAAGTATCTAAAGAAGGCCCTTTTTCTGAAGGTCAAGGACATGACAGATCTCGACAGGCAGTTCCTGGTAGAACGCCACCTGATGAGCCGGGAGCACATGCAGGACGCGGCGCACAAGGGGCTGGTGACGGAAGAGAAAGAAATAGTAAGCGTCATGATAAACGAAGAAGACCACATAAGGCTCCAGGTCATGCAGTCGGGATTTAATATCATGGAAGCATGGAGGATAGTGGACGACATCGATACGGATCTCGGGAACCACCTGACCTATGATTATTCCGACAGGTTCGGATATCTTACGTCCTGCCCGACGAACACAGGCACGGGCTTAAGGGCCTCCGTAATGCTTCATCTTCCTGCGCTGGTCATGACGGATCAGATAGATAATGTGTACGAAGCGATCTCAAAGCTGGGGCTTACCATAAGGGGATTTTACGGAGAGGGCACCGAGGCTTCGGGAGATTTTTTTCAGATCTCCAACCAGGTCGCTCTCGGACATTCGGAGATGGATATCCTTGATAACCTGGAGAAGATTGTTAACAAGATAATATCGAAGGAGGAGTCCACGAGAGAGTCGTTGATAAAAAGAAAGAAGCAGGAGATCGCCGATCAGGTATTCCGGTCATACGGAACGCTGAAAAGCGCCAGGATAATAACCTCGAACGAGACGATCAAGCTTTTGTCGGCCGTGCGTCTTGGTACAGATCTTGGGTTGGCAGAAGGGCTGGATACGGCTACCGTTAACGAGGTGCTGCTCCTGTCGCAACCGGCGCATCTGCAGAAGATAAACGGAAGGGAACTGAACCCGAACGAACGGGATGTAAAACGTGCTGATTTAATACGCGAAAAACTGGGCGTAAAATAAGGAGGAAATATTATGCCAGGGTTTGACAGATTTACAGAAAGAGCAAGAAAAGTAATTCTTTTGGCCAAGGAAGAGGCGAAGAGATTCAACCACGACTACATAGGCACCGAGCATCTTTTACTCGGGCTGGTCAAAGAAGGCGAAGGCGTGGCGGCGGCCGTGCTGGCCAGCCTCGGCCTTGATTTTGAAAGCATACGTCAGGAAACGGAAAGGCTTGTCCAGTCGGGCTCGGGAGGCATTATCGGCGGTGACATACCTTTTACACCCAAGGCCAAGAAGGTCATAGAGCTTGCGATGGATGAAGCCCGCAATCTTGGCCATAACTACATAGGGACGGAGCATATCCTCCTGGGGCTTATCCGGGAGGGAGAGGGTGTCGCCAGTCAGGTGCTTCTTAATATGGGGCTGGACCTGAAGACGGTGCGTGACGAAGTGCTGAACCTTTTAGGGTCCTCAGTTCCGGGATATTCTACCTCCGCGGAAGGAAAGCGAAAGAAGAAGACAAAGACGCCCGCGCTTGACTCGTTCGCGAGGAACCTTACCGAGATGGCCGACCAGGACAAACTGGATCCTGTTATTGGCCGCGAGAAGGAAATACAGAGGGTCATCCAGATCCTTTCGAGGCGAAAGAAAAATAACCCGGTTCTTATCGGCGAAGCGGGTGTTGGTAAAACGGCTATCGTCGAAGGCCTGGCGCAAAAAATAAATTCGGGAGACATACCCGAAACGCTTAAGGACAAGAAAATGATGATACTGGACCTGGCAGGGATGATCGCCGGCACGAAATACCGCGGACAGTTCGAAGAGCGCATAAAAGCGGTCATGAAAGAGATAAAAGAATCTTCCGACGTCATCGTTTTTATCGACGAGATACACACACTTGTAGGCGCGGGCGGAGCGGAGGGGGCTATCGACGCTTCAAACATACTAAAACCTTCCCTGCAGCGCGGCGACATACAGTGTATTGGCGCTACAACGATGGATGAATACCGCAAGAACATCGAAAAAGATCCCGCTCTTGAAAGGAGATTCCAGCCGATAATAGTCGATCCCCCTACAGCCGACCAGACCGTTGGTATACTCAAGGGTTTGAGGGATAAATACGAAGCCCACCACGGGGTCGAGTTCACCGATAAGGCGCTTGAGGCGGCCGCGAAACTTTCAGACCGCTACATAAGCGGACGTTTTCTCCCCGACAAGGCGATCGACCTGATAGATGAAGCCGGTTCAAAGGCGAAGCTTTCGACCATGGTACTGCCTCCGGAGCTGAAGGATGAGGAGAAGAAGATAGAGGAATACCGGCGGGAAAAGGAAGTGGCCGTCAAGGACCAGGATTTCGAAAAAGCCGCCAGCTTCAGGGATGATGAAAGAAAAGCGCGGGAAGACCTGGAAAAAAAATTGAAGGACTGGAAGACCGGCCAGCGCAAACAGGAGGTCATAGTCGACGAAGAGGACATAGCCGCTATCGTTTCCGACTGGACGGGGATCCCGCTTGTAAGAGTGGAAGAGAAAGAATCCGAAAAATATCTCAAGCTCGAGGAACACCTGAGCGCGCGAGTCATAGGCCAGGACGAAGCAATAAGCGCGATCGCACACGCCGTCAGGCGTTCCCGCGCGGGCATAAAAGCGCCCAACCGCCCCATAGGAACGTTTATATTCATGGGGCCCACGGGCGTGGGGAAGACCCTCCTGGGAAGGAAGCTCGCGGAAGTCATGTTCGGCGACGAAGACGCGATAATACAGGTGGATATGTCCGAGTACATGGAAAAGTTCAACGTTTCCAGGCTCGTCGGCGCCCCTCCGGGATACGTCGGATACGAAGAAGGCGGCCAACTTACGGAAAAGGTGAGAAGGAGGCCTTATTCGGTCGTTCTTCTTGACGAGATCGAGAAGGCGCATCCGGACGTGTTCAATCTGCTTCTTCAGGTGCTTGACGAAGGGCGCCTGACGGATTCGTACGGAAGAAAGGTCAGTTTCAAGAACACTGTCTTCATCATGACGTCTAACATCGGGGCGAACCTCCTCAAAAAACAGGGGGCACTCGGGTTTAAAACGCGGAAAGAGGAAGAGGGTTACAAGGAGATGAAGACCCGCCTTCTGGAAGAGGTGAAGAAGACGTTCAAGCCTGAGTTTCTCAACAGGGTAGACGATGTCATCGTCTTCAGGTCGCTCAGTAAAGAGGACCTTAAGAAGATCGTAGAGATCGAAGTCAAGGAAGTCCAGGAGAGACTGAAAGAAAAGAACATCGAAATAGCCCTGGATAAGGCAGCCAAGGATTTTATGATCACTAAAGGTTTCGACAAGACCTTTGGCGCGCGGCCCCTTAAAAGGACCATACAAAGATACCTGGAAAATCCGCTGGCTGAAGAGATCCTGGGCGGTGAATTCGGGGAAGGTTCAAAGATCAAGATAACGCACCAGAAAGATAAGGAGGAGTTGGTATTCAAGCCCACTAAATAATATGCATTTCAGGTTATACGAAAGAATGGTAGTCGGTTTTTTTAAGCGGGAGGTCAAGCGCTTTTTCTCGTACATGGGAGGGTTGGCGGTCCTGTTTGCAAAGACCGTTTTCTGGATGTTCATTCCTCCCCTGCGGAAATGGCAGACTCTTGATCAGATGAACAAAATAGGCGTCGCCAGTCTTCCGATCGTGCTCTTAATAAGTTTGTTTACGGGTATGGTGCTTGCGCTGCAGAGCGCTTACCAGATGCAGAAGGTAGCCGCCGAGATGTACATCGCTTCGCTTGTCGCGCTTTCTGTTACGCGTGAGCTGGGGCCGGTGCTCACGGCGCTTATCGTTGCCGGACGCTGCGGCGCCTCGATAACTGCCGAAGTGGGGACGATGAAGGTCACCGAGCAGATAGACGCGCTGGAGACCCTTTCGGCCAACCCTGTAAGATATCTGGTCGTTCCGAGGTTTCTGGCCCTGATTATCATGGTACCGCTCTTGACGGTGTACGCCGATATTTTCGGTATCATCGGCGGATACCTGATAGGCGTGGGTAAGCTTGATATCAGCCATTTTATGTACATTAAGATGACGTTTGATCCGCTCCAGGTCAAGGACGTAGTCACGGGGTTGATAAAGAGTATATCGTTCGCCGTTATTATCTGCGTGATATCCTGCTACGAAGGCATGAAGACCGCAGGCGGGGCCGAAGGGGTCGGTAAGGCGACCACTTCCAGTGTGGTGAGAAGCTTCATATTGATAATCGTTGCCGACTGTTTCTTTACGGCTTTATTTTATTTTGTAATGAGGTAGCATGATAGAACTGAAAAACATATGTAAAACATTCGAGGGGCTCGAGGTCCTGAAGGACCTGAACCTGACGATCAATACAGGCGAGTCGATGGTAATAATTGGCAGGTCGGGATGCGGTAAAACCATTCTTTTGAAGCACATTATAGGTTTGATGAGGCCGGACGCGGGCAGCGTGCTCATCGAAGGTGCCGACATAACGAAGTCTACTTCAAAGGAGCTTAATAAAATACGCAAGAATTTCGGGATGCTGTTCCAGGGTTCGGCACTTTTTGATTCTTTAAGCGTGTTCGAGAACGTGGGATTCCAGCTTATCGAATACACCAATAAAGGCTTTGAGGAGATATTTCAGCACGTGTCCGACAAGTTGAGAATGGTGGGCCTGGAGAACATTGAAGCCGTTAAACCGGCGGCTCTTTCGGGGGGAATGAAAAAAAGGGTAGCCCTGGCCAGGGCCATATGCATGGACCCGAAGATCATCCTGTTTGACGAGCCGACCACGGGCGTCGACCCCATAATGGGCGACGCGATAAACGAACTCATCCGGTCCCTTCACGATAAGCTGAGGGTGACCTCCGTGACGGTGACGCACGATATGAAGAGCGCGTACAAGATAGCAGACCGTATCGCCATGTTGTACGACAAGCACATAATCGAAGTAGGGACCCCGGACGAGATAAGGAATTCCAGCAACAGTATCGTCCAGCAGTTTATAACAGGGAACGCGAAGGGACCGATTACGAAGAAATAAAAGAAGGAGAAATCTATGTTCAGAGATGAAAAACTAGAACTCAAGGTCGGGATATTCATAGGGATCGGAATTTTTTTGATGTTTTTGATAGTGTTTTCGATAGGAGACCTTTACCCGTTCGAGAAAGGGTATAGCATCAAAGTGATCTTTGACTACGTGAACGGTTTGACCAAGGACGCTCCGGTCAGGCTCGCCGGCGTTGACGTGGGGGAGGTGAAGGGCATCGATATTTATTACGACGAGAAAGATAAAAAGACACGCGTTAAATTAGATATAAGGGTCAAAAACGGCGTCCAGATCGAGAAGGACGCGGAAGCCAATATCAACACCCTGGGCCTCTTGGGTGAGCAGTACCTCGAGATATCTCCGGGGACGGTGGAGCGCTTCCTTAAACCTGACGATATTCTGATAGGCCAGAACCCCATGAAGGTCGGGCGGCAAATGCAGGAATTGAGCAGGCTGGTTAAATCCATTACAGCGATAATCCAGAACGTCGAGAAAGGAGAGGGGACTCTTGGGAAGCTTATAATGGATGACGCCCTGTACGAGGATCTAAAAATAATTTTCGGCAGATTGCGGAAAGGGGAAGGGACTCTCGGAAAACTTTTAGCGGATGAAAAACTTTATGATGATGTAGAAGATGTGGTCGAAGATATTAAGGCGCATCCCTGGAAGCTGCTACACAAGCCGTCGGGCAGCAAGCGAGAATAGATGCGCATAAGAAAGGAGTAAAAAGTGGCAACAATCATTCTTTTAAGGGTTTTTTTCACGATTCTTAGCACGGTGTGCGGGTATTATCTCGGGTATATCCTCATGGATCTTACCATGAGGGGTGGTGTTATAGGCGCCGGTATCGGCTTTGTTATGGCTTTGATCATAATATTGCTTGAGGTCAAGCTGAGGCGGGTTTCGCTGCGGAATCTTTCGGTAGCGGTGTTCGGACTGATATTCGGTTTTTTCATCGCGTGGATGCTCACGCTGATACTGCGTTTAATACCGATGGAGGAAAATATTTACTCGACTTTCCAGATAGTCTTTACCCTTGTGTTCTGTTATCTGGGAATGATCATTTCGATCAAGGGCAAGGACGAATTCAACCTCATTATCCCGTACGTGAGGTTTTCCCGGGAAGACAGGAGAGAGCAGATGTATCTGCTGGACACGAGCGTCATTATAGACGGCCGTGTCGCTTCCATATGCGAGACGGGATTCATGGAAGGAAAGCTCATTGTTCCGCGTTTTGTGCTGCAGGAACTCCAGCAGATCGCGGACTCAGCCGACGCGTCAAGACGCACCAGGGGACGCAGGGGGCTGGACATGCTGAACAGGCTGAAACAGATACCGGGCTCCGAAGTGATCATACATGACGAATCCTTCCCCGAGATCAAGGAGGTTGACGCGAAATTAGTCCGCTTGTCAAAGGTGCTGGATTGCCGCGTGCTGACGAACGATCTTAATCTGAACAAGATCGCAAAGCTCGAGGGAGTTGCGGTTCTCAACATCAACGATCTCGCCGGCGCTATGCGACCGGTGGTCTTTCCCGGAGAGAAGATGAACGTCTTCATAAGGAAAGAAGGAAAAGAGAAAAGCCAGGGAATCGCTTTTATGAACGACGGCACCATGATCGTGGTGGACAATGCCAGGAAACACCTCGGCAAGAGCGTCAACGTGACGGTAACGAGCGTTCTCCAGACGGCGGCCGGCAGGATGATCTTTGCCAGCATGCAGGACGACGGCGAGCAGAAGAAGCAGCAGGAGCGCAAGGGATGAGCGTTACGGCTTTGATCCCTTCGGCGGGATCCGGCAGGAGGATGTTTAACGGAAGGGATGATAAACCTTTTTTGGAATTAAAGGGAAAACCACTGCTCTCATATGTCTTATCCGTCCTGGAAAGCTCAGAGCTTATTGATTCCGTTGTGGTGATCGCCAAAGAAAAATATGTCACTGAAGCGAAAAAAGTGGTCGAAAGTTGCGAAGCGGGCAAAGTCGTCGATGTAATCCCCGGAGGGGAGACGAGAACCCAATCGGTCAGGAACGGGCTGGCGAAGATAAAAGCTGCCGATGACGACATAGTGCTTATACACGATGGAGTACGCCCGTTTTTAACGGAATCCGCGATCAGCGCGACCGTTGAAGCGGCCAGGCAGTACGGGGCTGCGGTTCTGGGAGTCCCGTGCACTTCGACGATAAAGAAGGTTACCGGAGAAGACGTAATAGACGAGACGGTTGACAGGACTGTTCTCTGGGAAGCCCAGACGCCTCAAGCGTTCCGGTACGGTGTGATAAACAACGCTTACGGCGAGTTTGAAGACACGGATGCTACGGATGATTCTTCTTTCGTGGAACGCCTGGGGATAAAGGTCCGCATCGTTCCTGGAGACAGAAATAACATCAAGGTAACCGTTCCGGAAGACCTGATGCTTGCCGAGGCGATATTGGAAACTAAAACATGCGAATAGGTATAGGATACGATATACACAGGTTGGTTGAAGGGCGTCCATTGGTACTTGGGGGAGTGGACATGCCTCATACAAAGGGACTCGAGGGTCATTCCGATGCCGACGTATTGCTGCACTCCATATGCGACGCGATACTGGGCGCGCTGGGGGAAGGGGACATCGGCACGAGGTTTCCGGACACGGATCCGAAATACAAAGATATCTCAAGCAAGGAACTTTTACAGGATGTGGCGGACCTGATGGACCGCGACGGGTTTTTTGTTGAAAATCTGGATTGTGTAGTTGTCGCGGAGGAGCCGAAGATAGCTCCTTATCGCGCGGAAATGATCAAGTCGATAAGTGACGTCCTGCGGATTTCGCCGGACCTTGTTAACGTAAAGGCCAAGACGTCCGAGAAACTTGGCGAGATAGGAAAAGGGGAGGCAGTCGCCGCTCACGCGGTGGTGTTACTGAAAGAAAAGGAGCGTTAAGATGATAACATGCAGTCAGATAATTATCATATTTCTTTTATTAGCAATGCTGTACTACTACCTGGCTAGAACGTTTTTTGCTGATGCCTTGAAGGCCACTATGGAAAGAGATCCGGCCGCGACCTCCTACTTGGAGATCATTTTCACCTATTCCGGGTTTCACGCGCTGATGTTTTACACTCTGTCGCACGGGCTTTTGAAGCTGCATATTCCGTTTCTGCCCCGTTTCCTGTCCCAGTTCGCCAAGTGGATCACCGGCATAGAAATACATCCCGGGGCCCAGATAGGCAAGGGATTTTTTATCGATCACGGAATGGGTGTCGTTATAGGAGAGACCTCCATTGTCGGAGAGAACGTGACGCTGTTTCAGGGAGTAACGCTCGGGGGGACCGGGAAAGAAAGAGGAAAACGCCATCCAACGCTCAAGGACAACGTGGTCGTGGGTGCCGGTGCCAAGATACTCGGCAACATCACGATAGGAAATAACGTGATGGTAGGGGCGAACGCCGTTGTAGTCCGCGACGTTCCGGACGATTCCACGGTGGTAGGCGTGCCAGGCCGCATAGCGAAAAAGCGCGGCAAACGCCTTCCGGGCGGAATAAACCTTGATCATACCGCGCTACCGGACCCGATCCAGCAGGCGCTGGAGAGGCTCCAGCACGAGATCGACCACATTGAACACGAGATCGAAGAACACCAGGAGAATAAAGAAGAGTAAATGATAACGCTTTACAACACGCTTACGAGAAATAAGGAAGAATTCAAGTCCCTGGAAAAAGGGAAGGTCAGGATGTATGTCTGCGGGCCGACGGTTTACGACGTTCCGCATATCGGGCACGCCAGAAGCACCTACGTTTTTGAGGTAATAAGAAGATATTTTGAACATGTCGGCTACGAGGTCCTTTTTGTCAGGAACGTGACCGATATTGACGACAAGATCATAAACAAGGCGGCAAGCGAATTAAGCGAGATAGATGAAGGGTTCAGCGGGAGCCAGCTCAAAGAAAGAGTGAAAGACGTCGCGTCCCGGTATCTTGATGTTTATCACCGTGAAATGGACATGCTCGGTATGCGCCCGCCGGTCGTCGAACCTAAAGCTACCGAGAGCATACAGGAGATGATCAAGTTCATCGAAACGCTGATCCAGAAGGAATACGCTTATGTTGCCGGCGGAAGCGTTTATTTCAGCGTGGAAAAGTTCGGCGAGTACGGAAAACTCTCGAACCAGGACAAAGAGCAGATGATGCACGGTGTCCGGATCGAAGCTGACGAGAAAAAGCGGCATCCGCTGGATTTCGCCCTGTGGAAGGAAGCAAAGGAAAAAGAGCCTTTCTGGGAAAGCCCCTGGGGCAAGGGACGGCCCGGATGGCACATAGAGTGTTCCGTCATGAGCACCGGGATACTCGGCAAACATTTTGATATCCACGGCGGCGGCCTCGATCTTATCTTTCCCCACCATGAGAACGAGATCGCCCAGGCGGAAGCCGCCACGGGCAAGACTTTCGCCAATTACTGGATGCACAACGGCCTTTTGAGCGTTAACGGCGAGAAAATGTCCAAATCGCTCGGGAACTACATAACTATCTCGGACTTCCTGGAAAAACATAAAGATCCCGACCTCTTGAAGATATTTTTCCTCATGAGTCATTATCGCAGCCCGGTTGATTACAGTGACGATAAGATAGACGAAGCAAGGCGTTCGAAAGAGCGCATTATGATATTTTTCGATAAAGCGGACAGGGCGGCAAGTGAAAATGAGAGTTCGGCGACCGATCCCGCGGCGTTAGAGGCAGTGGAAAAAGCGCAGAGGGTCCTGGGAGAACTGCAGGAAAAATTTAAAAACGCCATGAACGATGACTTTAACACTTCCGCGGCGCTGTCCGTTATTTTCGAGGCGGTCCATACGGGAAATGAATGCCTGTCTGACGAGAAGATGACGCCGGCGGAAAAAGAGAGCATGGTGCGGGCCATTAAGAGCTTTCTTATGAGATTCGGAGAGGTGTTCAATCTTTCTCTTAAGGTCGCTAAAGTCGATAAAGAAGAAATAGCTATTATAGAAGATCTTGTGAATAAAAGGGAAGAAGCACGGAAAAATAAGGATTTCGCGGCCGCCGATAAATTACGCGATGAGCTAGCTAAAAAAGGCGTGGTCGTGGAAGACACACCGGAGGGGCCGGTATGGCGGAAGAGCTAAAGAAGGGGATATTTATAACGTTTGAGGGGCCCGAGGGCAGCGGCAAAAGCACCCATTCAACGCGTTTGAGCGGGGACCTGGAGTCTAAGGGCTACCAGGTCCTGCATACTGCTGAACCCGGAGGCACGTCCCTGGGTTCCAGGATAAGGAGTATACTACTGGAAAAGGAGGAGGTTCGTGTAGGGCAGGAGGCCGAACTTTTACTCTTTGAAGCCGACCGAGCTCAGCATGTGCGCGAAGTGATATTGCCCCAACTCGAGAAAAAACGCATAGTCATATGCGACCGGTTCAATACGGCTACGTTTGCCTATCAGGGGTACGGACTCGGCATGGATATGGGTCAGATAGAAGCGGTGGACAGATTGGCGACGGGAGGATTAAGTCCGGATCTCACGATTTTGATGGACCTGGATGTGGAAACGGGGCTAAAGCGCGCTGTAGCCGAGCACGCGGCCGACAAGATGGAAAAAAGAGGAAGCGAATTTCACGAAAAGGTGCGGAAGGGATATCTCGCTCTCGCGGAAAAATATCCGGATAAGATCCGGGTTATAAAAGTGAACGAAGACATGGAAGAAACGTATAAGCTTGTTCGGGAAGAAGTTTATGGTTTTATTGAAAGACATACAGGGACAAAATAACGCTATCCGGTATCTTTCCGGAAGTTTGTCTTCCGGAAAGAGGGCCTCGAGCTACTTATTTTTCGGCCCGGAAGGGGTAGGGCGGGCTCTTACCGCGAAAGCGTTCCTGGCGGCAGTAATGTGCGGCGAGAAGCCCGGCTCGGGCGACGCGTGCGGACAGTGTTCGGTCTGCGGCAGGATAAACGAGCTTAATCACCCTGACGTTATGTGGATAAGTCCGGGGAAGAACAAAAAAATAAAGATAGACGAAGTGCGGAAAATAAAAGATGTGCTTAACCTGAAGCCTTACGAAGGAGCGGTAAATGCCTGCGTGATAGAAGACGCGCACATGATGACCGTGGAAGGCGCGAACGCGCTATTAAAAGTGCTGGAAGAGCCGCCGGAAAGATCTATCCTGATACTTATATCCAGCAAGAAAGAGCTGCTCCTGCCCACGGTTGTATCCAGGTGCACGGAGGTAAGGTTTAATTCTCTTCCCGTGGAGACGGCGAAGGATATTATCATGCGCCATTCGGACGTCGACGAAGGAGAGGCGCGCTTTTTGGCTCATTTTTCGGAAGGGGCGCCCGGGCGCGCTCTTGAAATAATCAACGACGGGATCCTGCAGCGGAAACAGGACCTTATCGAAATGTTGAAGAAGACCGCCGGAGAAAAGGACGCGTCTTCTCTTTTATGGGACGAAGACAAAAAAGACGCTCTCCTGGAAGACCTTGAACTTTTGATCGTGTTTTTCCGGGACATCGCCCTGGAAAAACCGGAAATGAGCGATCTTTTTGAAAAATACCCGGTAGGAAAAATATCAGGCATAGTAGAACGGCTGATAGGCTTGAGGCAGGCTCTTTTGGGGAATGTGAATCCGAAGCTTGTTGCCCAGGTGCTGCCGGGAATATTGAGGTGACGAAATATGCAGGAACAGGAAGTTGCTCTGGTACAGTTAAGGACCGCCGGGGAAGTTAAATATTTTCTGACCGGCGGACTAAAACTTGATACAGGAGAAAAGGTCATAGTCGAAGCGGACAGGGGCCTTGAATATGGTGAAGTGGCGGCTCAAAGCGAGAAGCTCGCGGACGTAAGCTCCATCGAAAAACCCCTGAGGAAGCTCATCAGGAAAGCCAATCCGTGGGACGAAAAACAGATCGCCAAGAACAAGGCCAAGACGAAAGATCTTATGAATATATGCGGTCAGAAGATAAAAGAACACAAGCTCCCCATGAAGCTTGTGGACGCGGAATATTCCTTTGACAGGTCGAAAATAATATTTTATTTCACGTCCGAAGGGCGTGTTGACTTCAGGGACCTGGTCAAGAACCTGGCGAGTATTTTCCGCGTAAGGATCGAATTGAGGCAGATCGGGGTCAGGGATGAAGCGCGTCTTCTGGGCGGGTTCGGGCCATGCGGCAGGCAGCTTTGCTGCATGGCCTTTTTGAAGAATTTTAATCCCGTGACCATCAGGATGGCCAAGATACAGAATCTGCCGCTGAACCCTTCGAAAATATCCGGTTTATGCGGCCGCCTTATGTGCTGTCTTGGCTACGAATCCCAGTGCTATAGGGAATTGTCCAAAGGATTGCCCAAGGTAGGCAGGGAGATCAAGACCGAACATGGCAGGGGCAAGGTCCTTGCCGTCAATCCGCTGAAAGGGATGGTTACGGTAGATCTTGGCGACGGAAGAATAAAGGACATAAAAGTTGAAGTTAAGGAGGACAAGTAGTCTCGTATGGGAAAATTTTACATCACGACTCCTATATATTACGTTAACGCCAATCCCCATATAGGCCACGCTTATACGCAGATCGCTGTTGATACCCTCGCCAGATATCACAGGATGTTGGGCGATGAAGTGTTCTTTCTTACGGGGACGGATGAGCACGGCGAAAAGATCGAGGAAGCGTGCCTGAAAGCCGGTTTCAAAAAGGGCGAAGAGAAGAAATTCGTCGACACGATCGTTCCGGGTTTCCAGAAGGCCTGGAAAGCGCTGGATATAGAGTACGATGATTTTATCCGCACGACTGACAAAGAACACGAGAAGGAGGTCCAGGATTTTCTCCAGAAGATGTACGATAACGGGGATATCTACCAGGGCGAATACGACGGCTGGTTTTGCACTCCATGTGAGACGTTCTGGACGGACACACAGTCCAAAGACGGGATCTGTCCGGAATGTAAGCGGCCTCTTGAACGGATAAAAGAAAAGAATTATTTTTTCAAGATGAGCAAATATCAGAAATGGCTCGTCGACCACATCAACGAAAATCCCGAGTTCGTCATGCCCGATTTCAGGAGAAACGAGGTCATGGGGTTCCTGAAAGAAGAACTTAACGATCTTTGCATATCCCGGCCTAAAGACAGGATGGCGTGGGGGATAGAGCTTCCGTTTGATAAAGATTACGTCGTCTACGTCTGGTACGACGCGCTCATTAACTATACTTCGGGGCCCAGGAAGAACAAGAAATTTGAAAAATTCTGGCCGGCTGATTTTCACATGATCGCAAAGGACATAGTCAGGCATCACGCGGTTTACTGGCCGATAATGCTTAAAAGCGCAGGCGTCGATCTGCCTAAGACCGTATTTGCCCACGGGTGGTGGAAGATGGGTGAAGAGAAGATGTCGAAGTCCAAAGGCAATATAGTAGATCCCCTGGAGCTGGTAAAGAAATACGGCGTCGATCCCCTGCGTTACTTTATGCTGAAAGCGATAAGCCTCGGGATGGACGGTTCTTTTACGGAAGACGCGCTGGTCACGATGTATAACAGTGATCTCGCGAACGATCTGGGCAACCTTTTGAACAGGACCCTCACGATGGTGGAAAAATATTTTGAAGGAGCTTCGCCGGAAGAGCCCGGGGACGTTGACGACGTCCGACAGAAAGAGCTCAGCAATGAACTGCGTTCCATTGCCGAACAAACGTTTCATTGGGTCGACGAATACCTGGTTAATCCTAAACTCTTGCTTAAAGAAGCCCTCGAATCCATTATGCTGGCGGTCGGCAGGGCCAATAAATACATTGAAGAATCGGCTCCGTGGGAGCATTCGAAAAAAGGGAATATCAAAGCGATAAAACTCATCATTCTGGATCTGCTGGAAGTCTTGAGGATAACAGCGATATGCGTTTCGCCGTTCATACCTTCCACTGCCGCCGAAATATGGAGACAGATCGGATTTGGCGAAATGTTCAAAGACGCGGAAAAAAGACAGATTGCGGATGAGATAATGAAAGAAGTGCAGGAGCGAAAAGATAAAGCGGTCTGGAAAGGATTCCCCCCCGGCATAAAGGTGGCTAAAGGCGAACCTTTATTCATGAGGATAAAATAGTTCCGTAAAAAATGAAGAAGGACGTTTCCCGCGAAAAAATCAAAAAAGCCCCCGATCTTACCGCATTCCAGAAAAAAGTTCTGATCGCGGTCGCGGGAATTCCGGAAGGAAAGGTCCGTTCTTACGCGTGGGTCGCGAGGAAGGCGGGCTATCCGAGGGCTTCGAGGGCCGTGGGGCAGGCGCTTAAAAAGAATCCTTACGCGCCGCACGTACCGTGTCACAGGGTTGTCGCTTCCGACGGTTCGATCGGCGGATATTCACGGGGAGTAACGGAAAAAAAGAAGCTGCTCGAGAAAGAGGGAATTAAATGGAGTTAATTGATACGCATTGTCATCTTGATTTTCCGGATTATAAGGAAGACCTGGAAGACGTTCTTAAGAGGGCGGGCGAAGCCGGCGTGACGCGGATAGTCGTCCCGGGGACGAATCTCGCGAGCAGCGAAAAAGCGCTTGAGCTGGCAGTTAAGTACCCCCAGGTTTACGCCGCCGCCGGCATACATCCGCACGAAGCCGATAAAGTAGGCGAATCCGAAGTTCTGGATCTCCGCAAGCTGGCGATAGAAGCTGAAAAGATCGTCGCCATTGGGGAGATCGGCCTTGACTATTACAAGAAGTATTCAAAGCCGGAGAACCAGAGGAAACTGTTCAGGGAAAGTCTCCTGGTCGCGAAAGATCTGGACCTGCCCGTTATATTGCATAACCGCGAGGCTGGAGATGACTTTTTGGCGATCCTTAAGGAAATAGAACCTTTCGGGATGAGGGGAGTGGTCCATTGTTTTTCGGGCGACAAGAAACTGCTTACCGGCGTCCTGGACCTCGGCATGCTCGTGTCTTTCGCCGGCAACATAACGTTCGAGAAAGCTAAAGACCTGAGGGATATGGCGAAATGTATGCCCGTTGAAACGTTGATGCTGGAAACGGATTCCCCCTTCATTTCTCCTGAGCCTGTCAGGGGTAAAAGGAATGAGCCGGGAAACGTCAGGCATCTTTTAGACGTATATTCCCGGATTTACGGGCTCGCCCCCGAAGATATAGCAAGAATAACCACGCACAATGCAAACAGGCTTTTTAAGCTTGGCATAGAGGAAAAAGGCAAGGTAACGTACGCTATAAGGAATTCCCTGTACCTGAATATCACCAACAGGTGCACCAACAGGTGCACTTTCTGCACGCGGGATATTTCCAATTACGTAAAAGGGTATAACCTTAAACTGGATTCCGAGCCCACCGTCGAAGAGATAATCGGCCAAATGGGCGACGTTACCCGTTACGAAGAAGTGGCGTTCTGCGGTTTCGGGGAACCTACGCTGCGTTTCGGCGTGATCAAGAAAGTAGCTTCACGCGTGAAGGAAAAGGGAGTGAAAGTGCGCCTGATAACGAACGGTGAGGGGAATCTGATAACCCGCTCCTCCATCGTTCCTGAGCTAGTCGGCATTATCGATGAAGTTTCCGTAAGCTTGAACGCCCCGAACGCGGAAGCGTATAACAAGTTGTGCAGGCCGGTCTTCGGGGAAAAGACCTACGACGCGATCCTGGATTTTATCAAGGAATGCGGAAATGAAGGCATCGCGGTTGAGATAACGTGCCTGGACCTCGCGGAAGAAGGCGTTGCCGAATGCCGCCGCATGGCCGAAGAGCTCGGGGCTGAATTCCGGCTCAGGCATTTTAACATTGTAGGATGACATGTTGATGGGAAAAATTTACGACATAATACGGCGGAACAAATTTTATACGGTCCTGGCCGTGTTTATCATACTGATAAACCTTGCGATCTACGTGGGCAAGGTATCGGAAAAAGCCGAAACCCCCGAAACTGCGGAGCAGGTTGCCGAAGCGCCCGTCGAGGAAGAAAGGGCCCTTTTTCCCGATGAAGAAGAAGCAAAAGAGCGTCATGAAAAAATAGATAGCCTGGCAAAAGAGAATCCAAAGCTGTATATATTTTTGGCGCTTTTCAACCTGTTCATACTTTTTCTGATATTTGTAGGCCTCCTCCTGGACGGATATTTTATCGGCCGCTGGTTGAGGAAGAGGCCTATTGAGATAACCGGATCTCCATTGGAAAAACCCAGATGGAATATGGCCGATGTAGTCCGCGTTACGCTGATATTCGTATCCTTCGGATACATTTTCGTGATCTTACAAGCCTTTGTCGAGAAGCAGATCCCCTTGATGCACAACGAGAACTTCCGCATGATATTCGATACGGCCGTAATGAACGTAGTCGGTATAAGCGTTATCATATATTTCATCGTTAAAAAGTATAACCAGCAGATAAGCGCCTTAGGCCTTACCATGAAAGGCTTTTTGAGGAATGTCTTTTACGCGATAATCGGCTATATATCTCTTATACCGGTTCTCCTGGTTATAATGATGGTCACGTTCGTGGTGGTAAAGTGGCTTCAATACAAGCCGCCCCTGCAGCCCATTGTGGAGGTTTTTCTTGAGGAGAAGCAAACTTCCGTTTTGTTGATCTCAACGTTGTTCGCGGCCATCTTCGGGCCGATAGCGGAAGAGATATTCTTCCGAGGATTCATGTACGGCGCCATAAAAAAGACTTTCGGGATATTCTGGGCGATGATCATCACTGCCGCTATTTTTTCTTTTCTGCACACGCATATCGTGGGCTTCCTGCCGATAATGGCTCTGGGGCTTCTCCTGGCCTATCTTTACGAAAAGACCGGATCGCTTGTCTCGTGCATGGCAGTACATATAGTCCATAATATCGGGATGGTTATTTTAGTGTTCATGGCAAGGGGCATAGGCGTGTAAAAGATAAATGATATGAAGTACGAGACGATAAGGTGGAAGAATAACACCGTCCAGATCATCGACCAGAGGCTGCTTCCCGGCAAGCTGTGGTATGTGCCGTGCAGAACGGCAAGGGAAATGTTCACGGCCATAAGGGAAATGAAGATACGGGGAGCTCCGGCGATCGGCGTAGCGGGCGCTTACGGGGTCTATCTTGGGATCAGGGGAAGCCGGGCAAGGGATTACAGGGGTTTTAAAAAGGATCTGGATAAAACGATAAAGTATCTCGCGAGCACCCGTCCGACTGCGCGGAACCTTTTCTGGGCGTTGGAGAGAATGGCAAAAGTCGCTACCAGTAATAAAGACCGAAGCGTTCGAGATCTAAAACAAACGATCCTGAAAGAAGCCCATAAGATATTAAAAGAAGATAAAGAAGTCTGTCACGCGATCGGCCGGCACGGAAAAAAATTGATCAAAAAAGGTTCAAGTGTTTTAACGCATTGTAACGCCGGGGGCCTGGCGACAGCCGGACCCGGAACAGCGCTTAGCGTTATTTTTGCCGCCAGAAAAAAGATCAAGAGAGCTTTTGCCGATGAAACAAGGCCGGTTTTGCAGGGGGCGCGCCTGACGGTTTGGGAATTGCTGAACGAGAAGGTGCCCACGACTTTGATATGCGACAATATGGCGGCGGCGCTTATGTCAAAAAAAGAGATCGACGCTATCGTAGTAGGAGCTGATCGTATTGCCGCTAACGGGGACACTGCTAACAAAATAGGGACTTATAATCTGGCGGTCCTGGCCAGATATCATAATGTTCCTTTTTATGTGGCGGCTCCCGTTTCAACTTTCGATCTGACTTTAAATAACGGTTCCAGGATCCCCATAGAACAGCGGGATCCTTCGGAAGTAAGGAAGTTCGGCGGAAAATATATTACGGTAAAAAATGTGAATGTAAAAAATCCCGCTTTTGACGTGACGCCGTCGAAGTTGATCACGGCGATCATCACCGAGCGGGGTGTGATCAAAAGGCCGGACAGGAAAAAGATCAGGAAGACATGCGGGAAATAGAGATAATCGAAGAGATCAGGAAGCGCGCGGGAAAGCCCGGAAAGCCGGTAGAAATAGGCATCGGCGACGATTGCGCGGTCCTGGGATACGATAAAGGCCGCGTCCTGCTGTGGGCAAGCGACATGCTCGTAGAGGGGACGCACTTTAATTTAAAGAAGGCCGGGTATAAAAAAATTGGCCGCAAAGCCGTCGCCGTGAACATCAGTGATATCGCCGCGATGGGAGGACTTCCAAAATATATTACCGTGAGCATAGGCATTCCCCGGAGGATCGGCCAGGCGTCGGTTCGCGCCATCTATGACGGGATTTTCAGTATCTGCGCTCCTTATGGGATCAAAGTCCTGGGAGGTGATACGGTCCGGTCGAATAAACTGGTCATAGACGTTTCCATAATGGGCGTCGCGGAAAAGAAACGGCTGACAAGGCGTTCCGGGGCCAAAGAAGGAGACCTGGTGCTTGTCACCGGTCCGGTAAGGGACGGGAAAAAAGAGCATCTGAAGTTTATCCCGCGCGTTAAAGAAGCCCGCTTTCTTACAGAGCATTACAAAATAAATTCCATGATCGATACGTCGGACGGGATCGCGCCTGACCTGGCGCGGATCTGCGAAGAAAGCGGCACCGGCTGCATCGTTTACAGCGATGCCATCCCGCTTTCCAGGGGCCTCGCCCTTAAAGACGCCCTGCATTACGGAGAAAGTTTTGAACTCCTTTTTACTATGTCCGTTAAGGAGGCTCGCAAACTCCTTCGCAGTAAGGGATTTCGCAAAAAAGGATTTAATTTTTTTATCATCGGAGAAATCACCCGTAAACGAAAGGGGATGCTCCTTATAGGAAAAGAAGGCCGTTCGAGCAGATTAAAAATGGAAGGATATAAACACCTGTGAAGACTATTTTGACGAATTCACCGGAGGAGACGATCGAAGTCGGTGCCCGCCTGGCGCGGCACCTTGAAGAGGGCGATTTCGTTGCCCTGGAGGGCGACCTTGGCACGGGTAAAACGGTTTTCGTGAAAGGAATGGCCAAGGGCCTGGGCGTGGAAGACTATCTCTACGTCAACAGTCCTTCGTTTGTGATAGTGAGAGAATACCACGGAAAAAAAGATCTTTATCACTTTGATATCTACAGGCTCGAAGAGAAAGATTTCTGCGATACGGTGGATTACGAACGTTATTTTTACAATAAAGGCGTTACTGTCGTGGAGTGGGCGGACAAGATCAAGGGCCTTTTCCCGGACGAATATCTTGAGATCAGGATCGATCACGATGGCTTAACGAAAAGAAATTTTGAATTTAAAGCTAACGGGCAAAGATTTCAGGAAATTTTAGAAAAATTATGAAAATACTCGCGTTCGATACTTCTACAAAGTTTTTAACGATCGCCTTCCTTGAGGATGAAGCGGTGAAAGCGGAATTTCACGAGCCTGCCGGCATACGTCATAGTGAGATCCTTATGCCGACGATCAGGGATATGCTAAAGGGTCTTGGCTGGAAGATCGGGGATATCGAACTTGTGTGCGTAGGCCTGGGGCCGGGATCTTTCACAGGGATCCGAATAGCGGTCGCGACGGTCAAGGGCCTTGCGGCGGTTCTGCAGAATAAGGTTATCGGCGTGCCCTCGATGGACGCCATTGTCATGAACTTTCCGCCCGGAGGAAGGCTCGTGGCGCCGTTTTTAGACGCGCGAAAAGAAAAAGTCTATACGTGTATTTATGACCGAGGAGGCGGGAAGCTCGAACGGACTACGGATTATTTACTTACAACGGTCGACGGGCTTCTGGGCGGTCTTGAAGAGGAAGTGTTTTTTTACGGCGACGGGACGGAAAAGTACGAGGAAAAACTGAAAGAGCATCCGCTCGCAAGATATGATAAAGGTGTGGACTGGTATCCGAGGGCCGCAGATATCGGCAGGATCGGTTTTAAAAGATCTTTCCACGCGACCGATGATCCGGAGACCCTCGAGCCGTTATACCTTCACGCGAAAGAGTGCAATGTCACAGGGGTCAAAAATGAGAAATAACGCGAGTTACAGGCCTACATGGGCGGAAGTTGACTTGAAGGCGATCGGTTACAATCTTAAGCGTATCCGCGAACTGGTTAATAAAGACGTGGGCATCATGTCCGTTGTCAAAGCGAACGCCTACGGGCACGGAATATGCCAGGTAAGCAAGGTCCTTGTTAAAAACGGGATTAGTTACCTCGGCGTCGCGACGGTAGACGAGGCCATGAAACTGCGCAAGGCGGGACTGAAGGTCTCTGTGCTTGTTATGGGTTCAGTGCTTAAGGACGAGGCGGAAGTAGCCGTAAAACACGGGATTACGCTCACGCTTTGTGACAAGAGACTCCTAAGGCATATTACCGCGATAGCCAAAAAGACAAAGAAACGTCCGAAGGTGCACGTTAAAGTGGACACGGGAATGGGACGCATCGGAGTATGGCACGAAGACGCCCTTGAGTTCATCAGGCAAGTCAGCAGGAATAAGAACATAGAGCTGGAAGGCGTTTATACTCATTTTTCCTCCGCCGGCAGGGATAAGACTTTTACACGTTCACAGATCAAAAATTTTGAAAGAATACTCGGGGAATTGGAAAAAGAAAACATCGCCGTTAAGTGCAGGCATGCCGCCAACAGTATCGCTGTAGTGGATTGGAAAAATTCACACCTCAATCTCATCAGGCCGGGCATCCTTATTTACGGCATATATCCCAAGGAAAGTTTTCGCAGAAAATTCAAGTTAAGACCCGCGATGAACCTGAAAACCAGGATCGTCTATCTTAAAGATGCTCCCAGGGGCAGGTCGATCAGTTACGGAAGAACCTACGTTACCAAAAAGCCTACCAAGATAGCTACCATCCCGATAGGATATGCCGACGGTTACGGAAGGATCCTGTCAAATAAGGCAAAAGCCCTCGTTAGGGGAAAATACGCCAGGATAGCGGGGATAGTTACGATGGATCAGGTCCTCCTGGATGTCGGGCATATCAAAGACGTCAGGGTGGGGGACGAAGTCGTCCTTATAGGGAAGCAGGGTCAGGCAAAGGTTCCCGTTGAAAAGGTAGCCAGGCTTGCCGGAACCATCCCTTACGAGATAGTGTCGGGCATAACCGACAGAGTCCCACGAATATATATTTAACCTGGTTGAATTAAACCGGGTTAAATGCAAGGATCTCGCCTAAAAAGTTGTCTAAATAAATGAGGGCAAAACTTATGGAACGGAGTGAACCCCGTTAGAAATCGAAAATTTCTAACGGGGTGAACATAAGTTTTATGCCCGAATTTACCCCACACCCAGCAATGTATTACGTGTATGTTTTGAGGAATAAGAAGACAAACGATCTTTATTACGGTTATACAAGTAATCTTAAAAAACGTTTGACTGAACATGTTAGAAGAGAGGAGTACGAGCTTATTTATTACGAGACTTATAGGGCAAAAATAGATGCTTGTAACCGGGAAAAGAGGCTAAAGAAGTATGCGCAGGCTTTAACTGCGCTTAAAATCCGCATAAAGGAGTCGTTGAAATGAAAAGCTGGGTGTGGGGTCAAGTTCGGCTATACGACTTACGGTCGATTTGCTCCGTAAGTCGTGGCCTCACTTGACAAAATCTATATGTGTAGCTATACTGTTTAGACATATTTGAGCATATATAGGAACAATAATTTTACATATTATAAACCATAAGTAATATAAAGCAGGAGATTTGTAATGGCCAAGATCACTGGAGCAGAAATATTGATCAAAAGTTTGCGTGAAGAGGGCGTGGACCACATGTTCGGCTATCCGGGAGGGTCCGTTATACCGCTGACAGACAAACTTTATGGCGAAAAATCCATTAAGTTTATCCTTACCCGTCACGAACAGGGTGCCGTTCATGCTGCAGATGGGTATGCCCGGGCCACGGGAAAAGTCGGCGTTTGCATGGCGACGTCAGGCCCCGGAGCGACGAATCTGGTCACAGGCATAGCGACGGCTTACATGGATTCGATACCTATAGTCGCGATAACCGGTCAGGTCAAGTGTCTTTTGATAGGCAACGACGCTTTTCAGGAAGCCGATATGGTGGGTATTACCCGCCCCATAACCAAGTATAACTATCTCGTGAAAGACGTGAAAGACCTTGCGAAGACCGTCAAGGAAGCTTTTCATATCGCTTCAACAGGCAGGCCGGGTCCTGTTCTTATAGACCTGCCGGTGGATATTCAGCTCCAGGAAGCTGAGTTCAAGTATCCTAAGTCTATTGACATCAGGGGATATAATCCTACATACAAGGGACACATCGGGCAGATAAAGAGGATCGCCAGGGCGATCGAGAAAAGCAAGAAGCCGGTCCTTTACGTGGGCGGCGGAGTTATAATCTCGGGGGCGGAAAAGGAGCTTATAAAACTGGCCAAAAAGACGGATATACCCGTTACCACGACGATGATGGGACTTGGCGCTTTTCCGGAAGACGACCCCTTGAGTCTGGGCATGCTGGGGATGCACGGCACTGCTTACGCGAACCACGCCGTACAGGATTCCGACATGATCATTGCCGTCGGCGCGAGATTTGATGACAGGGTGACGGGCAGGATAGATCATTTTGCGCCCAACGCGATCGTCGCCCATATAGATATCGACCCTTCGAGCATCAGTAAAAACGTGCAGGTGGATATCCCCGTCATAGGCGACGCGAAAGAGATACTTAAAGAGCTGACAAAGACCGTGAAAAAGCTGGATTTTCCCGCCTGGCATAAGATCATAACCGGGTGGAAGAAAGAGCTGCCGCTGCAGTATAAGAAAGACGATAAGCTTCGCCCGCAGTACATCGTGGAAGAGATTTACGAGGCGACAAAAGATAAGGGCGCGATTATAGCCACCGAGGTCGGACAAAACCAGATGTGGGCGGCCCAGTTCTATACTTATACGAAACCCCGGACATGGTTATCTTCCGGCGGACTGGGGACGATGGGGTACGGGTTTCCCGCGGCTATCGGGGCGCAGGTCGGAAAACCCAACAGCGTAGTGATCGATATAGCCGGCGACGGAAGCTTCCAGATGAACATACAGGAACTAGCCACGGCTGTGATAGAAAAAATTCCGGTCAAGGTCATGATCCTTAACAACGGTTACCTTGGAATGGTGCGTCAGTGGCAGGAACTTTTCTTTGAAAAACGGTACGCGTTCACCGTCCTGGATAAGAAAGGCTGCACGATGTGTCCCGATTTCGTAAAGCTCGCCGAGAGTTACGGCGCCAAAGGCATACGGGTCACGAAAAAGAGCGAAGTGAAAAAGGCCATACAGACGGCCCTTAAAACAAAAGGTCCCGTGGTCGTGGATTTTCTCATTGAAAGAGAGGAAAACGTGTTTCCTATGGTTCCGGCGGGTGAATCCATCAGCAACATGCTGCACGGGCTGGCATAATGTAAGCGAGGGAGAAAGACATGGAGAAATTCGTATTATCCGTTCTCGTTGAAAACAAATTCGGAGTCCTTGCCAGGATAGCGGGGCTTTTCAGCGCCCGGGGTTTCAATATCGATTCTCTTGCTGTAGGAGAGACCGAGGACCCGGAGATCTCAAGAATGACCATCGTGGTGGAGGCGGACGAAAAGATACTGGAGCAGGTCAAAAAACAGCTTAACAAGCTTATTGACACCATAAGTGTGCAGGATTTCACGCACGGCAAATACGTGGACAGGGAACTCATCCTTATAAAGGTCAAGGCTGAAAACAAGAAAGACCGCGAAAAAATAGTCCAGATCGTCGATTCCACCGGAGCGGAAGTCATCGACATAGGCAAAAAGTTTCTGATGGTGGAAGAGACCGGCGACGAGCACAAGATAAAGGCCCTTATCGAATTGTTACGGCCTTACGGGATACAGGAGATAGCCAGGACCGGTAAGATCGCGCTATCGTCGGATATTTAGTTAACCGTGAACAGTAATCAGAGGAGGAAGAAGAATGGCAAAAATGTATTACGATAATGACGCCGATCTAAATTTGATCAAGGATCAGAAAATAGCCGTTATAGGTTACGGCATCCAGGGGCGCGGTCAGGCGCTCTGCCTGAGGGACAGCGGTTTAGATGTTCTGGTCAGTGAGCTGGAGGGTACACCGAATTATGACCAGGCCGTGAAAGACGGTTTCAGCGTTATCCCAGCGGCGGAGGCGGCAAAACAGGCCGGCATAATACAGATATTAACGCAGGACCACGTCCAGGCGGCGGTCTATAAAAGCGCGATCGAGCCCAACCTTTCCGAAGGCAAGGCTCTGGTTTTCTCGCACGGTTTCAACATTCATTTTAAACAGATCGTTCCGCCCAAGAACGTGGACGTCTTTATGGTGGCACCTAAGGGCCCGGGCGCGCTGGTGCGTGAGATGTACGAACAGGGCAAGGGAGTCCCGTGCCTTATCGCCGTTTTCCAGGACGCTTCCGGAAAAGCGAGGAACAAGGCCCTGGCTTACGCCAAGGCTATCGGCGGGACGAGAGCGGGCGTTATCGAAACTACCTTCAAGGAAGAGACGGAAACGGACCTTTTCGGCGAGCAGGCAGTCCTTTGCGGCGGTGCTTCGGAGCTCATAAAGGCGGGTTTTGACACGCTGGTGGACGCCGGATACCAGCCGGAGATCGCCTACTTTGAATGTCTTCATGAGCTGAAGCTCATTACGGACCTTATCTACAAGTACGGCATTTACGGCATGCGGAAGAGAGTTTCCGACACGGCGGAATACGGGGACATAACCAGAGGCAAGCGTGTTATCAGTGAATCCACCCGGAAGGAAATGAGGAAAATTTTAAAGGAAGTGCAATCCGGAGAATTCGCAAAAGAATGGATCAAGGAAAACCAGGACGGCCGGCCGAATTACAATAAAATAACGGAAGACGAGAAGCAACACAGGATCGAAAAGGTCGGCGAAGAGCTTCGCGGCATGATGCCTTGGTTAGGATAGAGGTGAAAGATGAAGAAAAACAAAGTGCTCATATTTGATACTACCTTAAGGGACGGAGAACAAACGCCGGGCGCCAGTCTCAACGTGAACGAAAAGCTCAAGATAGCTTTTCAGCTGGAAAAACTGGGCGTGGACATCATAGAAGCCGGGTTTCCGCGCACAAGCCCCGGAGATCTCGAGGCCGTAAAGACCGTGAGTAAGCACCTCAAAAAACCGATAATATGCGGCTTGGCCAGGGCGATCAAGAAAGACATAGACGACGCGTATGAAGCGCTTAAAAAAGCGAAGCGGCCCAGGATCCATGTTTTTCTTGCCACGTCCAAGATACACAGGCAGTATAAGCTCAAAAAGGCGAAGAGCGAGATCTTAAAAACGTCGGTCGACGCCGTCAAATATGCAAGAAAGAAGGTTTCTGATGTAGAGTTCTCCCCGGAAGACGCTTCGCGCACGGAAGCGGATTTCCTGGTGCGGGTTGTCGAAGCCGTCATCGATGCCGGCGCAAAAACGATCAATATACCGGATACCGTTGGCTACGCTATTCCGGAGGAGTTCGGGCGGACCATCAGATACCTCATGGAGAATGTCCCGAACATCAACAAGGCCGTCGTGAGTGTCCATTGCCACAATGACCTGGGGCTCGCCGTAAGTAATTCCTTGACGGCGGTCACGAACGGGGCCAGGCAGGTAGAGTGCACGATGAACGGTCTCGGAGAGAGGGCGGGCAACGCGTCCCTTGAGGAGATCGTCATGGCCATCAATATGCGTAAAGACATGTACAGGGGCCTGACGACGGACATCAACACGAAAGAGCTTTATAAGACCAGCCGCCTGGTAAGCAGGCTTACCGGCATACCCGTGCAGCCGAACAAGGCGATCATCGGCGAAAACGCGTTCAGCCATGAAGCAGGGATACACCAGGACGGTGTATTGAAAAAAAGAGTCACTTACGAGATCATCAAACCCCAGGACGTAGGTTTTAAGGGAAGCAAACTTGTTCTGGGGAAACTTTCCGGGCGCCACGCGTTTTCCGCGAGGCTCAAGAAGCTGGGATATTCGCTTTCACAGGAAGAATTAGACAAGGCCTTTACGAAGTTCAAGGCGCTGGCGGACAAGAAAGCGAAAATATATGACGATGATCTGGCGACCATAGTAGAGGACGGGCTCGCCACTATTCCGGAGAAATACAAGCTCGGAAATTTTCAGGTAATAAGCGGCAATAATATTCTCCCGTCGGCTACCGTGGAGCTGATAAAAGGGGAAAAGAAACTGAAAGCTACTGCCAGCGGCGACGGACCGATAGACGCGTGCTTCAAGACGATCGATAAAGCGGCCGGCCGCAAAGGAAAGCTCGTTGATTACAAGGTAAGCGCCGTCACAAGAGGAAAAGACGCTATGGGTGAGGCCACCCTCAGGGTTGATTTCAGCGGCAACGTTGTGAACGGCAGGGGCGCAAGCACGGATGTCATAGAGGCAAGCATCCTGGCCTACATAAACGCTATAAACCGTCTTTCCCTGAAGAAGGGAAAATCCGGTTAAGCATTAGTGCCGCTGGTTAAAGTATTATGGCAAACGAATCAGAAAGCAAAAAAAAATATGGCCTTCTTGGCCGAGAAATAAGTTATTCTTTATCTCCCGTCATGCATAATGCCGCTTTCAGACATTTTGATATCCCGGCAGAGTATAAGCTTTTCGATGTTGAAAATAAAGACCTGGATAGCTTCCTGGAGCGTGTGATGGTAGGCGAAATAAGCGGCTTTAACGTCACGGTTCCTTATAAAGTGGCGATCTACGATGCGTTCAAAACCCGTAAGAATTGCGCTCTCGACGATACCGCTGAAAGGCTCGGAGCGGTCAATACCGTGAAACCTGAGGACTCGGGGCTTAAGGGCTACAATACAGACGGATCTGGTTTTTATGAATCACTAAAAGAGGATGCCGGTTTTGATCTGAAGGGTAAGAACGTTTTTATTTTTGGGACCGGCGGATCCGGGCGCGCGATCTGCATCTATCTGGCGTTTCTCGGTGAGGACGGCCCTGAAAATATTCATTTATACGACGTAGCGGAGCTAAGATTGCTCGAGTTGGAATCAGAATGCAACGCAAAAACCGGCCGGGATATCTGCAAGAATGTTAAGAGGGCTGATATCGGCGAAACAATGGCCAGATGTGATCTTGTCGTGAACGCTACGCCTCTTGGCACGAAAGAACGCGACCCCCTGCCGTTTTCCGGGGATTATTTGTACGACGGGATGACAGTGTTTGACCTCGTTTATTGCCGCCAGACAGAGCTTGTCAGACAGGCGAAAGAAAAGGGGCTCAAGGCCGTTAACGGCGAGGGGATGCTTATAAGCCAGGCGGCATATGCGTTCAATCTTTGGACTTCAAGAGATCTGAAAGAAACCAAAAGGATCATGAAGGAAGCGTTTTTCGAAAAAAGAAAGGAAACTAGTGTTTGATTTTAACATAGTAGTTGATTATTTGTTTGTATTTATTTTTGGAGCGGTCATAGGGAGCTTCCTGAACGTATGCGTTTACAGGATACCCAGGGGCAGGTCGATCGTGAAGCCGCGTTCGTATTGCCCGGAATGCAGGAGTCCGATCAACTGGTATGACAACATACCCATAATAAGCTACATAACGCTTCAGGCCAGGTGCCGGTATTGCGGCAAGCGAATACCGGTGAGATATTTCATGGTGGAATTGATAACGGCCCTTATGAGCATGGCTCTTTTTTTCTACTTTGGATTATCCGCGCAGTTTTTCGTTTACCTGATCTTTACGTACATTCTGATAGTTATAGTGTTCGTTGACATTGAGCGCCAGGAGGTTCCGGACATATTAAGCATTCCCGGGATTTTTCTCGGCATGATCTTGGTTACGGCTGTTGCGGTCATCGATCGCGGTCCGGTCGTGAAAGTTTTCCTGAATTCTTTTCTCGGGGCGTTGGCCGGCGGCGGCAGTATGTTTCTTCTTGGTTTTTTCGGAGAACTGATATTCCGCAAAGAAAGCCTGGGAGGCGGGGACGTAAAACTCATGGCGATGATCGGGGCTTTTCTGGGATGGAAACTCGTGCTTGTTACTTTTTTTCTGGCCCCGGTACTGGGCCTGGGGGTCGCTTTGTTCATGAAGGTCAAGAGGAACAAGGAAATAATTCCCTACGCGCCGTATCTTTCGCTCGGCGCGGTGATCAGTTTGTTGTACGGAGAGAAGATCCTCCGTTATTTATTTCTCATCGATTAAAAAAGGGGTGAGACATGTTGCGATACATAAGTGCAGGAGAATCACATGGTAAAGGCCTGGTGGCCGTCTTGGACGGCGTTCCGGCAGGATTAAAAATGGACCTTGAGTTCATCAACGGCGAACTTCGCCGCAGGATGTACGGGTACGGCAGGGGAGAGAGAATGGCCATAGAAGATGACACCGCCGAGATCATGGCCGGTTGCCGCAAAGGTCTTACCATAGGCAGCCCGGTCGGCATTTTGATCAAGAACCGGGATCACAAGATAGACGAACTGCCCGAGGTAAAAAATCCGAGACCGGGTCACGCGGACCTGGCGGGTATACAGAAGTACGGATTTAAGGACGCCAGGGATGTTCTCGAAAGGGCAAGCGCGCGCGAAACCGCTTCACGCGTAGCCGCAGGCGCTGTCGCGAAGCTCATACTGAAAGAATTTGGAATACGGATATTAAGCCACGTTACGGTGGTGGGGGATGTCAGGGCGGAGGTAGAAGGCCTTTCGTTCGACCAGATCCTGAAGCTTACGGACGAGAAGAAGTCACAGTTAAGGTGCGCCGATAAAGATGCGGAAAAGAAGATGCGCGAGGCGATCGATAAGGCCGCCAACTCCGGCGATACGCTTGGGGGCGCCTTTGAAGTCGTAGCTGACGGCGTGCCTCCGGGCCTGGGAAGTTACGCGCAGTGGGACAGGCGCCTGGACGGCGCTCTGGCTCGCGCCGTTATGTCCATACCGGCCGTTAAGGCCGTTTCCATAGGGAACGGCCTTGAGTGCGCGGTCAAAAAAGGCTCCGAAGTCCACGATGCGATAACTTACAACGCTGCTGAAAAAGCTTTCGAAAGATCGTCTAATAACGCCGGCGGGATGGAAGGCGGCGTTTCAAACGGGGAGCCCGTGGTCGTTAAGGGGTTCATGAAACCGATCGCTACTTTAGGCACACCGATGAAGTCGGTCGATATCGACACCAAGAAAGAGAGTCCGGCCTCGACCGAGCGCGCCGACGTGTCGGCGATCGCGGCCTGCGGAGTTGTCGCCGAGTCCGGTGTGGCCCTTGAACTCGCTTCCGTCCTTCTGGAAAAATTCGGCACTGACTCCATTCGGGAAGCGCTCCGGAGTCATGACGCATACATTAAGCAGCTTAAGGAGATCTAAGTCAGTTGGAGGTTATGAAGAATATCGTACTTGTAGGATTCATGGGCACAGGAAAGACCACCGTGGCAAAGGCCCTTTCGGAACAGCTTAAAAGGACTTACGTTAACACCGACGATCTTATAGAAGCGAGAGAGGGAAGAACCATCACCGATATTTTCAACGACGGCGGCGAGGATTACTTCAGGAAGGTTGAAAAAGAGATCGTGAAGGAAGTAAGCGCCAAGTCCGGCCAGGTTATAGACGCCGGAGGCGGGGTCGTGCTCGATAGGGAAAACATGGAGGCCTTAAGGGGAACAGGGATAATTATATGTCTCTGGGCCGATCCGGCAACGATACTTGAAAGGACTAAAAAGTATAGCCATAGGCCGCTGCTTAACGTTGAGGATCCCGAGAAAAAGATCAAGGATCTTTTGGAGTACAGACGGCCCTTTTATGAAAAGGCCGACTTCCATGTTGATAGTGCCGCAGGGGGCATTGATGCGGCTGTGGAACGGATAAAAGAAATAGTTTATGAGAAAGAAAATGATTAGAAAATTCGACGAATGGAATCTATTTTTCGACAAGATGCTGAAAAAAGCCATGCTTCCCATTGTGGTTACCGACAGGGATGGGAATATTGTTTTTGCCAACTCGAGTTACCGGCAGTATTTGAGCCGGCCGGGGCGGGTGCTGGTCGGGAAGAACTGGATCGATGACTTTATGCCGCAACCGGAGAGGAAAGCGGCTCGCAAGCTCTTCCATGATATAGAGAAGAGGGGAACCAGTTGCTTTAAGTTCAACGCCGCTTTGAAGACGGAAAAAGGCAGAGAAAAAGTCCTCCAGTGGATAGGAATATTGCTGGAAAAAGACGATGAATTTTTCATGACTTCGATAGGCAAGCCCCCGAGAAAGGTTCGCCCAAAGAACGCTAAAAGCTGCATTATTACGAGCACGGCAAAAGCGACGTACACGGAAGCCATAGCGATGATATTCGTGATATCCAAGATCATCGATTCCGATATTGCGGCACATTCCGTCAAGGTAACGTCTTTAGCCATAAGCCTCGCGAAAAAATTAAAAATGCAAAAAAAGAAGATCGAAAAGTTAAAGATCGCTTCCTATCTTCATGATATTGGAAAACTGGCCATAAGCGATAAGATATTGAACAAAAGAGGGCCTCTCACGAAAAAAGAGTTTGAAGAGATAAAAACACACGCACTTAAAGGCGTCAACATGATCCAGCCTCTTTATTTTTTAAGGGATATCATCTTTATAGTGCAGAGCCACCATGAGAATTATGACGGAAGGGGGTATCCTTTCGGGATAAAAGGCAAAGAGATACCCGTTGAGGCGAGGATCCTGGCTATCGCGGACGTTTTTGAAGCCCTTACGTCCGACCGTCCTTACCGTAGGGCGTTTTCCAAAAAGGAAGCGATATCAATAATGGAAAAAGAGAAAGGGAGGAAGCTGGATCCGGATCTGACCGATATTTTCCTTGATATGATAAAAAAGAGGAAAAAAAAATGAGAGAAGAGTTAGGAAAAATATGCCGGGATCTTATAGCGGTCAGTTTTATACCCGGAGTCGGCCCGAAAACGATAATCGCACTTTTGAATGAAGGCCGCCTTGCCGAAGAAGCGGAACCGGTCAAGTCTTCCCGTGAATTCCTTGAAGAGCTTGAGTATATGGAAAAAGAAGGCATACAGCCGGTTTGCTTCACGGAAACGCGGTATTCCGAAACATTGAAGAACATATACGACCCTCCTCCGGTACTTTTTTGCAAGGGGAGCCTGCGTCCGGAGGATGTAAATGCCGTGGCTATTGTGGGGTCGAGACGGTGCTCGGAGTACGGCCTGCGCACGGCCGAGAAACTGGCGTTCGACCTTGCCCAAAGGGGCGTGACGATCGTAAGCGGCATGGCGAAGGGAATAGATACAGCCGCCCATAGAGGGGCCCTGAACGCCAAGGGGAGGACGATCGCGGTCATGGGCAGCGGGTTCAGACACGTATATCCGCGTACAGCCGAGAGGCTGGTACCTCTTATAATAAAAAACGGGGCCGTTTTGACCGAGCATCCATCCAGGATGCTTCCCGCCAGGGCAAATTTCCCCAGACGGAACAGGATCATCAGCGGCATGGTCAAGGGAGTCGTGGTCGTCGAAGCGGCAAGAAAAAGCGGCGCAACGATAACCGTGAATTACGCGCTTGAGCAGGGAAGAGAAGTGTTCGCCGTTCCGGGAAGGATCGATTCGCTTACTTCAAGCGGAAGCAATAAGCTCATTCAAGACGGCGCAAAGCTCATAACAAATGCCGACGATATATTGGAAGAATTGGACATGAATAAGGGCGCGGAACCTGTTCTCCGGGCGGAGCGGAAAGAAACAAAGGAAGAACAGGCATTAACCGTCGAAGAGGAAGGGGTTCTGGCGGCAGTGGACGGGGCAGGCCCCGTGCACATCGATCAAATACTCGATTGCACGGGCATTGGCTACGGACGCCTGACCGAAGTTTTATTAAAGCTCGAAATAAAAGGCCTGGTAAAAAAACACGCCGGGAGCAGGTATAAATAAGGAGTTATCATGCCAGTCAAAAAAGGCAAAAAGAAAACAGATACGTCTAAAGCAAAGAACCTGGTGATCGTAGAATCTCCGGCAAAATCAAAAACCATTAATAAGATCCTGGGCAAAGACTACAAAGTCGTGGCCAGCATGGGTCACATCATAGATCTGCCACCGGATAAGATGGGGATCGATTTCGATAACGATTTTAAACCGGAATATGTTGTCATCAAAGGCCGGAATAAGTATTTGACCAACCTGAAAAAAGACGCCAAAGGAACGAAGGCGATATACCTGGCGGCTGACCCCGACAGGGAGGGGGAAGCTATATGCTGGCATCTTAAAAACCAGCTCGAGAAAGAAGGAGCTGATATTTTCAGGGTAAGCTTCGAAGAGATCACTGAAAAAGCGGTGCGCAGAGCTTTTAAAAGCCCGGGCGCCCTTGACATGAACAAGGTGAACGCCCAGCAGGCAAGGAGAGTCCTGGACAGGATCGTAGGGTACTCTTTGAGCCCGCTTTTGTGGGCGAAGATAACGAGAGGTTTGAGCGCCGGAAGAGTGCAATCCGTGGCCGTCAGGCTGATAGTCGAGCGGGAAGCGGAAATAAGGAAATTCAACCCCCAGGAATACTGGGACGTGGAAGCTATTTTAAAGAAAAAAGAGGAGGAAGCAAAATTCTCCGCGAAGCTCGTAAAATATAAAAGCGATAAGATCCATATTCCCGATAAAAAGAGCGCGGACAAGATGGTATCTGAGATCAAGGAAGAAGAATTTGTCGTAAAAGAAATATCGCAAAAAGAGAAAAAAAGTTATCCCCGTTCACCTTTGACAACTTCCCTTTTACAGCAGGAAGCGTTCAACAAGCTCAATTTTTCCGCCAGCAAAACGATGAAGATCGCCCAGGAGCTGTACGAGGGCATTGAGCTGGGCGAAGAAGGGAGCGTAGGGCTTATTACGTATATGCGCACGGACTCTGTGCGGATATCGGATGACGCGCTCAAAGAAGTCCGCCAGTACGTTCTGGATAAATACGGGGAAAAGTACTGTCCGTCATCACCGGTTAAATATAAATCTAAGAAACGGGCGCAGGAAGCCCATGAAGCCATACGACCGACGCTTCCCCTGCGGTCACCGAAGGAGGTGGAGAAGTATCTCAGCCCCGACGAGTATAAATTGTACAATCTGATATGGAAGAGATTTGTCTCCAGCCAGATGACGAGCGCGATCTATAAAGTTTTGACGATAAATATAGACGCGGGCGATTACAGGTTCAGGGCCGGCGGCGGGCGCCTCATATTCGACGGTTTTCTGCGCATATACGCGGAAGACGGTGGCAAACAGGAAGAAGTTCCCGAATTGCCCCATCTTGACATCGACGAGGTATTGGATCTTGTGGAGCTGAAGCCGGACCAGCATTTTACGAAAGCTCCCCCGAGGTATTCAGACGCTTCTTTGGTAAAAATTCTGGAAGAAAAAGGTATCGGCAGGCCTTCCACGTACGCTCCTATTATCAGGACGATCATCAGCCGGAATTATATAAAACGGATGGGTAGATATTTTCATCCCACGGAACTCGGGGAGCTGGTCAACACTCTCCTGGTGGATAACTTCCCGGACGTCGTAGGCGTGGCATTCACCGCGACCATGGAAAACGAGCTTGACGATGTCGAAGACGGCAAGACCAACTGGGTCAAAGTCCTGGATGATTTCTATTCGTCGTTCAAGGGTAAATTAGAAACAGCCAAAGAACGGATGAAAAGCGTTAAAAAACAGGTCATCGAAACAGACAAGGTATGCATAAAGTGCGGCAGGAAAATGGTGATCAAATGGGGATCTCGCGGTAAGTTCTTGAGCTGTGCCGGGTTTCCGTCGTGTAGGTACGCGGAACCCATAACTACCGGGATCAAGTGCCCGGAAGAAGGCTGTGACGGGGAACTTGTCGAGCGCAAATCCAGAAGGGGCACTTTTTACGGGTGCACGAAATATCCCAAGTGCACGTATACCGCCCGGAAACTCCCGAAAAAGGAAGGCGAAGAGGCTGAAAGCGAAGATGCTCCCGCAGAAGAGACCTAGTCATGGAACGTTTTATCGAAAAATTTACAAACTATCTGAAGATAGAGAAAAATTATTCAGAACACACCTTGCGGTGTTATGAGTCTGACCTGAAGGAATTGTCCTCATTTTTGGAGAACAAAGATCCCAAAAAGATCACGCATCTTCACCTGAGGCGTTACCTGGCGTATCTTAAGCAAAAAAATCACGCGAAACGGACTATCGTAAGGAAGTTGGGAGCGATCCGTTCTTTTTTTCGGTTTCTTTCCAGGGATAACTACATAAAGACAAATCCGGCCGACGGAGTTTTTACTCCGAAGCTCGACAAAAAACTTCCGGAATTCCTTGATGCCGACAAGATCATAAAACTGATTACCGCCCCGGCAAAGGATAGCGTCAGCGGCCTGAGGGACAGGGCTATTCTGGAAGTATTGTATTCGACGGGGATGCGGGTGAGCGAGCTTGTCGGTCTGAATCAGGAGGATGTGGATTTTATAGCAGGCGTTGCGAAAGTCAGAGGTAAGGGGAAGAAAGAAAGGATCGCTTTGCTGGGAAGGCAGGCGCAGCGAGCGCTTGACGATTACATGAATAAACGCGAAACAGCCCGTTCGGGAAGTTCCAAGGCGCTTTTTTTGAACAAGCTCGGAACGCGGCTTACAGATAGAAGCGTCCGGCGGATAGTGAACAAATACATCCGCCAATGCAGCATAGAGCAGAAAATATCCCCCCATTCAATTCGGCATTCTTTCGCAACGCATATGCTCAACAATGGTGCTGACCTCAGGAGCGTTCAGGAGCTCCTGGGGCACAAGAATCTGTCGACAACGCAGATATACACGCATCTTGGAACAAGACGAATAAAGGAGATGTATTCCAAAGCGCACCCCCGCGCATAACCATTAACTATATGTCATCCCACACCCAGAATTACCTGGGTGCGGGATCAAATAAATTATGAAATTTTTATACGACTTAGTTTTTTTAGCTTTCAGCATTTTATACCTCCCGTACCTGGTGGTAAAGGGGAAGCTGCACCGTGATTTTCTTCAGAGGTTCTCGTTTCTGCCGGAAGAAGTCGTCCGCGTCAGAAAGCCCGTGTGGATACATGCCGTGAGCGTCGGGGAAGCGGCCCTGGCGGGAAAACTCGCACTCTCGATTAAAAAACATTTTCCGGAGATCCCCGTCGTCGTTTCGACAACGACTAAAACCGGGAACGAGATGATCCGTAGATTTCTCAAGAGCTCGGTTGACGCGGTTTTTTACTTTCCGCTCGATATGAGTTTTATCGTATCCAGGGACGTCAAGCGCGTGGACCCCCGGCTTTACGTGATGGTCGAGACAGAGCTATGGCCGAACCTTCTGGAGGAGCTTCACTCGAAAGGCGTTCCGGTCGTCCTTGCCAACGGGCGGCTATCTGACACTTCTTTCAGGAATTACAGGAAGATAAGCTTCATTATGAAGCGTATACTCAGGGCCATAGACAGTTTCTGCATGCAGACGGAAAAGGACGCCGAGCGGATAAAATTGCTGGGTGCGCCCCCTGAGAAGGTACACGTAACGGGAAATATCAAATTCGACGAAACGGTCGGGCTGCCCGGATCAGCCGCTTTCAGCAGGAAAGATTTCGGGTTCGGCGAAGACGATAAGGTCCTGGTCGCGGGAAGCACTCACTTTCCGGAGGAAGAGACGATAATCGGTATCTATGAAGAGCTCAGGTCCAAATGGAACGATCTAAAACTTGTCCTGGCTCCGCGACACGTGGAGAGGGTGGGTGACCTGAAGTCGCGCGTTGAGAAGTCCGGCATAAAGTATTCCCGTTTCTCCGATATTCTTTCCGGGAAAGCGACTAGCCTTTCAGGACGAGATATTGTCCTGGTGGATACGATAGGGCACTTAAAAGATATTTACAGCATCGCGACACTGATCTTTGTGGGAGGCAGTTTAGCTAAAAAAGGCGGCCAGAATCCAATAGAAGGGGCCAGGTGGGGGAAGGGCGTGATCTTTGGGCCTCACATGTTCAATTTCCGGGAAGTCGCGAACATATTTATCGAAGGCGGAGGGGCTGTCAGCGTGAAAGATAGCGGACAGCTGAAAAACGTCCTGAAAGATCTCTTGGAAGATACCGGCAAAAGAGAGAACATGTCTCTTAACGCGAAAAGGATCATAGAAAGTAATTCCGGGGCTATTAGTAAAACTTTGGAGAAAGTAGAAGAGTATCTGGCTTGCCCCGTTAGAAATAATATTTCTAACGGGGGTAAGAAGTGAACGATAGTTGATATGTGGCCGAAGATCAAATTATACATATTATCCATAATGAAGAATGAGCGCGCGGGCATTATCGCTTCAGCGATCAAAGGTGTTTTACGCGTTCTTTCATGGTTTTACGCTGTCGGGATAAAGATCGTTGATTACGGTTATAAAACCGGCATCAGGAGAAAACATAAAGTGTCTGTTCCCGTTGTGAGCGTGGGGAATATCACGCTGGGAGGAACCGGCAAAACGCCTTTTACGATGTTCCTGGCGGACCATTTTGTTAAAACCGGCAGGAAGCCCGCGGTGCTTATACGGGGCTATGGCAACGATGAGCGGAAGATGCTCCGCGACGAACTGCCGGACGTGCCCATTTTTATCGGTCAAGACAGGGTTGCCAGCGCTCAAGCCGCTGTCGAGGACGGAAGGGATATACTTCTCCTGGACGATGGGTTCCAGCATCGCAGGATAATGCGCGACCTGAACGTCTTGATGCTGGACGGTGATTCATTGTTCGAGGGCGGGTCCCTTTTTCCACGCGGTGTGTTAAGGGAGCCGGTATCCTCTTTGGAAAGGGCCGACGTCCTGGTGCTATCAAAAGTGGATAAGATGGACGAAGGCCTGAAAGATGAGGCTATCCGTAAATTAAAAGCTATCGCACCCGGCAAGCTGATCGTTACGGCCCGGCACAAACCGGTTTTTCTCAAGGACGTGACCGGAGCGGTTTATCCCGCTGAAAACTTGAAGGGCCAGAACGTGTGTCTTGTCAGCGGCATAGCGGACCCTGATTATTTCGCGTTCGCGGTAGAGAACCTCGGGGCCAGGATCGTGTCACGGTGTGATTATACCGATCACCATAGTTACGGCCAGAAAGATATTAACAGGATCCATGCCGCCAGCCGCGGCGAAGATGTCGACAAGGTCGTTACGACTAAAAAAGATTACGTTAAAATGCAGCTTTTAGATCTTTCAAGTATTGAAGAAAAGTTATTTATTCTGGATGTTGAAATGGAGATTGTCGAAGGCAAGGAGGATTTTGTTGGGAGACTTACTAGCATCATTAATGGTTAGAGTGGTGAATGTTTTATTTCACCTGATGCCTATACGTTTAAATTTGTGGCTGGCCAGGCGTCTGGGAGTACTCGCGTACTATTTGAGCGGCAGGAGGAAGCAGATCGCGTACGCGAACCTGAAAGCGGCTTTTTCCAAGGAAAAGACCCCGTATGAGATAAAGCACATAGCGAAAAACGTTTATGTCCAGGCCGCGCAGACGTTTGCGGAACTGTTGTCTTTGACTAAAGTTAACACACAATATCTTGAAAAATATATAAAATTTCGACACCGGGATAGGCTGGAAAAAGCTTCAAAGAATTCAAAGGGCCTCATCTTTATTTCCGCCCATTTTGGAAGCTGGGAACTCATGATAGCGACCAGTATCACGATCGGGCACCCGTTGCATATTCTCGCGAGAGATCAAAAGATGAAACGTCTCAATGAGCTTTTGCACAGGATACGTGAATCGAAAGGGAATACCGTAATACGCAAGGGCATGGACATTAAGAATATTTTCCAGGTCCTCCGCAGGGGCGATAGCATCGGTATCCTAGGCGATCAGAACGCGGGACCGACAGGGACGCTTTTGGATTTTTTTGGCCGCCCCGCATCAACGGCTATCGGGCCTTATCGTTTTGCCCAGAAGACCGGCGCGTGGGTACTGCCGGCATTTATGCACAGGGTCAAGGGGCCTTATCATGAGGTGGTGCTGGAAGAACCCATGATAATAGGAAAAAATGAGGACATAACACCGTATGCGCAGGCGTACAACCGCCTGCTTGAAAAACACGTCAGGGAAGATCCGGACCAGTGGTTCTGGATGCACAAGAAATGGAAAATGACCCCGGTTAAAAAGATCATGGTCCTCGACGACGACAAGAAAGGGCATCTCAAACAGTCTCTCGCGGTCGTGAAACAGATCAAGCGGTACCGGGAAAAGGAGGGGTTTTCTCCCGACCAGACCAAGGTAGACATTGTGGATATAAAGTTTAAAAATAAGACCGCTAAGGCGGTTCTTAATTTCTTAAGCCCGTTTTTTACATCAAGATGCCAGGGGCGCATGTGGCTTCTGAAATGGGCGCTGGAAAGGGAAAGTTATAAAAACGCGATCGAACGCTACGGGGATGTTGTGATCAGCTGCGGTTCCGCGCTGTTCAGCGTTAACAGGCTCCTTAAGATGGAGAATCACGCGCGCAATCTTACGGTCCTGGACCCCGGCTGGCTTAATCGGGGGAAGTTCGACCTTGTCGTCATCCCCAGGCATGACGTTTCCGCCAAAAAAGCGCAAGCCAAAAACGTTATCGTGACGGATCTTGCCCCGAACCTTATCCGGACGGCGGAACTGGAGCCTTTCAGGGATAAGATGAAAGCGGAACAAAGTTTAAAATATAACGTGAACATAGGCCTGATACTCGGCGGGGATAATCCTCATTATCATTTCAGTGAAGCGCTTTCCAGGTCGTTAACATCGGGGATAAAAGAAGCATGCGAGCGGTTGAACGGTGGTCTTTACGTGACTACGTCGAGGAGGACGCCGGACGCCGCCGAAGCCATTATGAAGGATACATTCGAAGCTGACCCCAGGTGTATGAAATTCGTTTCCGGCAAGAGCGACCGGGATGAGCATACCGTGGAGAAGATACTGGCGGCAAGCGATCTTATATTGGTTTCGGGAGAGAGCATTTCAATGGTCTCGGAGGCCGTCTCCTCGGGCAGGCCGGTACTGGTGTTCATGCCGGATAAGAGGAAAAATCGTTCAACAAAGTATGAAAGATTCGTAAAAAATCTCGAAGAAAAAAAATATCTCAAGCTCGTAGATCCGGAGAAGATCCCACAGGAAGCGGAGCTGGCCATCGGCGGAAAGTCAGAGCACGCTTTGCCCGAGGATGATGACCGGATCCTCGAGAAGATGTACAAATTATTCTGATCATGAATATTTTACAGCTTGTCCCAAAACTGAATGTCGGCGGAGTTGAGAGGAGCACTGTCGAAGCCGCCCGTTACCTGACCCTTAACGGACACAAGTCCGTTGTTGTTTCCGGCGGGGGCAAGCTTGAGAGGGACCTGGCCGCGATCGGCGCCCGCCAGTTTATTTTACCCGTCGGGCGGAAAAACCCCTTTACCATGATCTGTTGCTATTACAAGCTTCGCCAGATAATAAAACGCGAAAACATCGATATAGTGCACGCCAGGAGCAGGATCCCGGCTCTTACGGGCTATTTCGCGGCGCGTTCCACGCGGAGGACGTTTATAACGACCGCCCACGGGCATTACAGGAAGCATCTTATCAGCCGCGTGATGGGATGGGGAAAAATGGTCATTGTCGCGAGCGAGATGATGGCCCGTCACATGAAAGAGAGTTTTGGTGTTCCCCTTGAGAGGATCACCATCATTCCGAGAGGGGTCGACCCGAAAAAATTTTCGTTCACTCCTCCTGCGGAAAGAAAAAGTAAAACGTTCAGGATCGGCATGATAGCCCGTTTTACTCCGTTAAAAGGGCATCTGGATTTTCTGAAGGCCGCTTCGCACGTCGCAAGGGAAAAACATAATCTCGAGATCGTGCTGATGGGCGACCGCGCTTCTGCCAGCGGTGAATACGTGAAGAAAATAGATTTTGCGATATCCCGCCTGATGCTTCAAAAGAACGTTAAATTCGTCGATAGCACCGAGGACGTGGCGGAAGTCCTGAATGGGCTGGATGTGCTTGTTTCGGCCAACAGGGAGCAGGAGGCTTTCGGCAGGTCGATCATAGAAGCTCAGGCAAGAGGAGTTCCTGTTGTCGCTACAAGGATAGGCGGGGTCACGGAAAATATTGAGGATGGGGTTACGGGTCTTTTGTGCGATCCGGAAGATACGGCGGGAATGGCCGATAGGATCATGAGATACGCGGAGAATCCCGAGCTTATGGAAAAGATAGCGGCAAACGCCAGAAAACGCGTTGAGGAAAATTACACGCTGGATAAAGCGATGAAACTGACCGTCGAGGCGTATAAGCGCGTTCTCGAGTCAAAGAAGATCCTTATTTTCAAGATAAGTTCGCTTGGTGACGTGATCTTAAGTGTTCCCTCCATCAGGGCCGTAAGGGAGAGATTCAGTAATGCCGTTATAAAAGTTCTCGTGGACGTCAGGTTCAGAGAGGTTCTTGATCGGTGTCCGTATCTGGATGAAGTTATTACCTGCAATTTCAAGGGCAGGGACAGAGGGCTTGGTTTTTTCTCCCTGGCCAGAAGGTTATGTTCAGAGGATTTCGATGTTTCCATAGATTTTCAGAATAGCCGGAAAAGTCATTTCCTCTCTTTTTTAAGTTTTGCCCCGGAAAGGTATGGATATAATAACCGCAAATGGAGCTTTTTCCTGAATCGTAAGATCGATCTTCCCACAAAGAGCGTGGATCCCATAAAACATCAGGCCAGGGTGCTGGGGCTTATGGGGATCATGGGCCTGGATTCCCACCTTGAGATGTGGACAGAGCCAGGGTGCGAATCGTGGGCGAATGATTTTCTAGATAATAACTGGCTGAAGAAAGACCAGAAACTGGTCGCTGTAAGTCTGTCCGCCAGCAAGCGGTGGAGAACAAAGAACTGGGAACTCGAAAAGATGGTGGAACTCTCCGAATCGCTTGCCGAAAAACACGGTGTACGCGTTGTGCTTCTGGGAACAAAAGATGACGAGCGAAAAGCGAATGAATTCGTAAAAAAGGCGACCGTAAAACCTGTGAATGCCGTGGGTAAGACTGATATTGCGCGTCTCGTGGCCCTCGTAAAAAGATGCGACGCGATAGTTACCGGCGACAGCTCCCCGATGCATGTCGCGGCGGCGACAGGAACCCCTTTTGTGGCTATTTTCGGGCCCACCGATCCCGAAAGACACGTGCCACCGGCAAAGGATTACAAGGTCATATACAATAAGCTCAAATGCGCGCCTTGTTATAAGCCGGTATGCCGGAAAGGGAAAGTGTGCATAAGTTCGATCGAACCGCAGGAAGTCCTTGACGCTGTAATGGAAGTGATGAGATGAGAGTGCTGCTTTTAACAACACATTTAAACACGGGCGGTATAGGCTCTTACATGGTAAACCTGGCCGGGTATCTTAAAAAGGCGGGAGTAGATGTCGCTGTCGCTTCAAGCGGCGGGATCCTGGAGAGCAAGTTGAAAGACAGCGGTATTCCTCACGCTACGATAGATATAAAAACGAAATCTGAATTCGGGTTCAAAACATTCAAAGTTCTGCCTTCTTTGTTAAACCTTGTTAGAGACGGAGATTTTGACATTGTTCATGCCCAGACGCGTGTCGCGCAGGTGGCAGGGCAACTCGTAAAATTTAAGACCGGCGTTCCGCTTGTCACGACATGCCATGGTTTTTTCAAGCACCGCAGGCTGGGAAGAAGGATTTTTCCGTGCTGGGGAGATAAAGTGATCGCTATCAGCGAGAGCGTTAGCAGGCATCTCGTGGAAGATTTAGGCGTTGATCCCGGCCGCGTATCCCTGGTTTATAGTGGCATAGACCTAGGCCGTTACTCCGCTTTAAGATCCGGACAGGACGCCGGTGAGCTGAAAAAAAGCGTCGGTATTTCCGAAGGCGCTTTCCTGGTGGGTTCGATAGGGCGGCTTTCCCCGGAAAAGGGGTACACGTATCTTATCGAAGCCTTTAAAAGGGCCCTGGAAAAGCGCCCCTCAATGCAGCTTCTCATTGTGGGGGAAGGAAGAGAGAAGGATCTTCTGGCAAGACAGGCAAGAGAGTCGGGCGTCTCCGGCGAAGTGTTTTTTGCCAGCGGCAATGACGCTCCGCTGGAAGAATATTTATCTTTGATGGATGTCTTCTGCCTCGTTTCTTTATCTGAAGGATTGGGGCTTTCTTTGATAGAAGCGATGGCGGCGGGCCGCGCTTGCATTGCCAGTGATGTAGGAGGATTGGCTGAACTGGTATCGCGGGAGAAGGACGGCGTTATTGTTCCCCCGGAGAACGCCGGAGCTTTAAGCGAAGCGATTTTGCGTCTTGCCGAAAACGACGCGCTACGCAAACAACTGGGAGACGCGGCCAGAGAAAAAGCCATGAATAATTTTTCCATAGAGAGAAGCGGCGAAAAAACGGTTGAAGTATACAGGCAAGTATTAAAGTCCAAGCAATAGGTGGCGGAGATGAGGGAAAAGAGGATATTGATTTTTGAGCTTAACTGGATGGGAGACATTTTATTTTCCTTTCCTTTTATCCGGGCGATCAGAAAAGCTTACCCCGATGCGTATATCTCGTGCGTTGTTGTGCCCCGATACGCGGACATGCTGACGCATAACCCGTGGATCAATTTTGTACACGTACTTTCGGATAATAATAAGATATCATCCATACGGGAAAAGCTGGCTTTTGCCGGGATGATCAGAAAAGAAGAATATGATACCTGTTTCATCCTCAAGCCCTCGTCCTCCAAGGCCATTATGGCCGTTTTGGCTGGAATTCCGGAGCGGATAGGATTTGCGGGGAAAAAAGCGCCGCTGACGGGGGAGGTTGCTACGCCGCCCGAAGATTTGCACAGGGCGGACCAGGTATTGTCGCTAGCCGGGGCGGTCGGGGTGACGAAAGCTGACGGCACGTATGAATATTTTTTCGGAAAAGAAAACGAAGAAAAAGCAAATGCTGTGCTGAGAGAGGCCGGAGGAGGAGTTTACAGGATGGTGGCCATCAATCCAGGGGGTAATTGGCCTCCCAAAAGATGGCCCGCGGAGAACTTTATTAGGCTGTCAAAGATGATACTTGAGAATTTTGAGAATGTAGAGGTCATGGTAACAGGCGCTGAAAAAGATACCGAACTCGCCAGCGGCATCGTTGAAGCAGTGGGTGATAAAAAGTGCTACTCGATAGCAGGTAAAACAAAACTGAACGAACTGGCAGCCCTTTTTAAGAAATGCGATCTCGCCGTGAGCTCCGATTCGGGCCCCCTGCATCTCGCTTCGGCCCTGGGCATGACCACTATCGGGCTTTTCGGGCCCACTTCGCCGAAGATAACCGGCCAGCGCGGAAGGGCGCGGAACATCGTCATATCTAAAGATGTCGGTTGCGAAATACCGTGCTACGTTGAGGAATGCGACAAAGATCATGAGTGCATGAAAGCGATCACGGTTGAGGAAGTTTTTAGGGCCGTCAGCAAAGAATTGTCGAATAATGAAGATCGATAAGAACAAGATCAAATCGATATTGTTTATCACTTTAAGCAATCTGGGAGACGTCATATTGACTACCCCTGTACTTGAGAAACTCTGCGACGAATTTCCCGGAGCCTCTATTGATGTGGTTACCAGCCCTGTCGGACGCGAGATATTTTCTTTTCATCCTCGCACAAAGGACATCATAGTCTATGAAAAGCACGGATCATTAAAAAAGAGGCTGGAGCATTTTTTCAAACTACGTCGCAAGAAATACGATCTGGTAGTCGACCTTAAAAACACATTGGTGCCGTATTTACTCGGGGCACGTTTCAAAACACGGCTCTCTTTCATAAAAAGAGGACGGCACAAAATGGAGGAGCATCTTACGAAACTTTCCTCCCTCGGGATCGATGCTTTTTCAAATAATAAGTTTTTCGCGCCGATAACAAACCTGGACAGAAATCTTGCGGACCAGCTGCAGTCCTCCTTAGGAGAAGGAGCGAAGATGGTTGTTATTAGCCCCGGGGCCAAAAGCCATCTTAAAAGATGGGACGCCACAAAATTTGCATTACTTGCGGATAGATTGGCGGAGGAGCTGGGTTGCAGGGCGCTTGTATGCGGTAATGAAGATGACAGACAGACCGTTGATCGCATGATGGCCTTAATTAAAAAAGACGCGCGGAATTTATGCTGCAAGACTTCCGTGGGAGCGCTTTCAGAGATCATGAAAAGGTCTGCGCTGGTCATAACAAACGACAGTGCGCCCCTGCATATGGCAAGCGCGACCGATGCCCCGACGGTAGCTATTTTTGGACCTTCCGATGAAGTGAAGTACGGCCCTCTGGCCGAGAAAAGAAAGATCGTTAAGCCCGATGTTCCCTGCAGGCCGTGCGGAAAAGCGCTATGTGCTATCGGTCCTGACAAGGGATGTATAGATAAGATCACGGTTGAACAGGTTTTTGACGCGGCGAAAGAGTTGCTGGAGGAGGGGCGTTAAAATGGGAAAGATCGTTATTAAAATTGGTGATATCACGCAGGAGGACGTGGACGTCATAGTCAATGCGGCGAATATAGGCCTCATGGGCGGCGGCGGTGTCGACGGAGCTATCCATAGGGCGGCTGGACCGTCAGTCCTGGAAGAATGCGCCAAAATAGGCGGGTGCGTTACGGGAGAAGCCGTCATTACAAATGCCGGAAACCTGAAAGCAAAAATGATAATACATACACCGGGACCTGTATGGCATGGCGGTTCTAAGGGGGAATCTGTAAAACTTGCAAGCTGCTACGAGAACTGCTTCCGGCTCGCGAAAAAGAACGGTTTAAAGACAATAGCCTTTCCGGCCATAAGCACCGGTGTGTATGGATACCCGATCGAAAAAGCAACATGGATAGCGATCGAAGAAGGGATAAGGGCTAAAGGGGATTTTGACGAGATCAGGTACGTGTGCTTCAGTGATATTGATTATCACGTGTATAAGAAGGTGTACGAGGAATTGATAAAAATATAGCAATGAGACCGAAGAGGATACTGATAACCAGGACTGATAGGCTCGGGGACGTGGTTCTTTCGACCCCGGTAATACGGCATTTACGTAAGTTGTTTCCAGACGCGTACTTGGCGTTCATGGTAAGACCCGAAAACCGTGACGTGGCGGCGAATAATCCGCACCTTGATGAAGTCATAATTTACGATAAATACGGAGCCCAGAAAAGCTTTCTGGGCACGGTTAAATTCGCGCTTGAATTAAAAAAGAGAAGATTTGATACGGCAATAGCCCTCCATCCGACGAACAGGGTCCATGTGATGCTTTTTCTGGCAGGCATTGCCGCAAGGATCGGGTACGGCAGAAAAATGGGATTTTTACTTACCAGGAGCCTCCCGCACGGCAAGCAGGAAGGCGTTAAGCACGAAGCCGATTATAATTTTGATCTTTTAGGAAAGGCCGGTTTCGACGTCGAAGGCGCTGACATAACTCCGTATATCGTGACCAGCGACAAGGAAAAGAGGACCGTCGATTCTATGCAGAAGAGCGAGGAAATGGAGGAAGGATTTATCGCGATCCACGCCGGGGCGAGCTGTCCTTCTAAAAGGTGGCCCGCTGAAAGATTTGCGCGCGTTGGGGACATTCTTTCGGAAAAACATAATTTAAAGATCGCTCTGGTCGGCGGGAACGAAACCGAAAAATACAGCAGTTTGGTCACTTCTAAAATGAGGCGCAAACCGGTCGACTTGACCGGCGGACTTTTGTTGGGCGAACTTGCTGAATTTCTTTCAAGGTGCAGGGTGTTTATTTCCAACGATTCCGGGCCGGTGCACGTGGCAACCGCGGTAAAAGCCCCCGTTTTGGCCATTTTCGGCAGGAACTCTCCCGGGCTTTCCCCGAAAAGGTGGAGGCCTTTGGGTGAAAAGTGCGTTGTTTTGCACAAGGATGTCGGTTGCAAGAAGTGTCTGGCGCATAATTGCGATAAGGATTTTGAGTGCCTGAAAGCGATTTCTATTGAAGAAGTAGTCGAAGCTGCAGAAAAGTTAATTTAACCTGGTTGAATTCAACCAGGTTAAAAAAGGAGGGAGAATGGGAGTTGCATTAAACGATGCTAATTTTAAGGCGGAAGTTCTTGAGTCGGAGATCCCTGTTCTTGTGGATTTCTGGGCGGAATGGTGCATGCCATGCAGAATGATCGCTCCCATGATCGACGAGGTGGCGGAGGAATACGACGGCAGGGTCAAAGTCGGTAAACTGAATGTAGACGAAGCTCAAGCAACTGCCTCCAGCTACAATATCATGAGCATTCCTACGCTGGTCATGTTTAAAAACGGCGAAGCTGTGGATAAGATAATGGGGGCAGTCCCAAAAACGGATGTGGTCTCTTGTGTGGAAAAACATCTTTGACAGGCCACTTGGAAGCATGCTAAAATACCCGCTTATTGGAATAGACTGTTATACATAATATAAACGAGGTAAAATCGTGAAAAGGTATAAATATTCCACTTTTGTTGACACAGTAAAAGAGTTCGCGGACAAGAAGATAATGGTTGTCGGAGACCTTATTCTTGATAGATACGTTTGGGGTAAGGTATCCCGCATTTCTCCCGAGGCTCCCGTGCCGGTTCTGTTAATCGACAAGGAAGACAGTTATGTTCCGGGCGGGGGAAGTAATGTTGCCAGCAATCTTGCGGAACTTGGAACTGAGGTCTTTCTGGTCGGCGTCGTCGGGAAAGATAAAAACGCGGACAGGTTAAAAGGCGAACTAAAAAAACGCAGGATCAACATTGACGGAGTATTTCAGGACGCTAAAAGGCAAACCATTCTTAAAACTCGCGTAATGGCTTATCATCATCCTTACCATCAGCAGGTGGTCCGCGTAGACAGGGAAGACGGGCATGATATTTCCGACAATCTTTCCGGAAAGATCATTGATTACATAAAGAAAAAGATCCGTGATGTTGACGCTTTGATAGTAGAAGACTACGGCAAGGGCCTTATGACAAGTTCTTTACTCGAGAAGATAATCGACGTAGCCGGAAAGAATAAAAAGATAATATCGGTCGATCCCAAGGAAAACCATTTCAATATGTATAAAAAGGTCAGCGTAATAACGCCTAATCGTTATGAGGCGGCAAAATGGGTAGGCCGTTCTCTTGATAATATGAATGCGGTGAAATGGGCGGGAGAAAAGCTCTTAAAGGATACAAAATCCGACATTATTCTGATCACTCTCGGGGAAGAAGGCATGGTGGTATTTCAAAAAGGGAATAAGCCCCAGCACATACCTACCCTGGAAAAGAAAGATGTTTTCGACGTTTCCGGCGCGGGCGATACGGTGATCGGAGTGTATACTTTATCTCTTGCAAGCGGTGCGTCTCCCGTAGTTTCCGCGCATATAGCTAATTGCGCGGCGGGAATAGTAGTTACAAGAACCGGCACGGCTGTTGTCGGAGAGCAAGAGCTATTGGACAGGCTAAAGAAGGAAGCCGGAAGGAAATAAGAATGAAAATAATAGCAGTAATACCGGCAAGATGGCAATCGACACGCTTAAAAGGCAAGGTCTTGGCGGACATAAACGGAAAGCCCATGATCCAGCACGTATGGGAGAAAGTAAAGATGGCGCACGATGTCGATGAAGTTATCGTAGCGGTCGACAAGGAGAAGGTCTTTAAGGCCGTCGAATCTTTTGGCGGCAAAGCCGTTTTTACCGCTCCCGAACAGCCTTCGGGCACGGATCGTGTGGCCGAGATCGCGAATACGATGAACGCGGATGTCTTTATCAACGTCCAGGCGGACGAGCCCTTGATCCATCCCACGATGATAGACGAACTGGCTCAGGTATTTGAGTATGAACGCGGCGTTCAGATGGCGACTTTGATCAAGCGGATACATAACAGGGAAGAGATCACGGACCCTAACGTCGTAAAGGCGGTTATTGACAGGAAGGGTTTCGCCTTATATTTTTCCAGGAGTCCGATACCTTTTATACGGCGCTCGTCTTCGGAAGGATCTGTGCATCCTTCAGATGTCGAAGACGTAAGCGGAAGCTATTTCAAGCACATCGGCCTCTATTCTTACACGAAAGATTTTTTGCTTACTTACACCAACCTTCCCAAATCCACGCTGGAGACGCAGGAGGGCCTTGAGCAGCTGCGTGTCCTGGAGCATGGTTTCAAGATAAGGACGGTCGAAACGCGTTATGACACGATGGGTGTCGATACCGCCGAGGACCTTGAGAAAGTAAAACAGATCTTAAAACAGGGTGAATAATGGACGTAAAAACGGTAAAGATCGGAAATGTTGCTATCGGTAAGGGCAATCCCCTTGCGTTGATAGCGGGTCCGTGCGTGATCGAAACCGCCGAAAGCGCTTTTGAGAACGCCCGGAGAATAAAAGAGATAGCCGACCGGCTGGGCATGCCTTTTATTTTCAAATCCAGCTATGATAAGGCCAACAGGACCAGCATGGAGTCCTTCAGGGGGCCGGGGCTGAAAAAGGGGCTCGAGATCCTTCTCGACATAAGAAAAAAGTTGGACGTTCCCGTGTTGAGTGATGTCCACCGCCCGGAAGAAGCCGAAGCGGCCGGGAAGGTCCTGGACTGCCTGCAGATCCCTGCTTTTTTATGCAGGCAAACGGATCTCATCCTTGAAGCGGCCGGGACGGGTAAGCCGGTGAACGTGAAAAAGGGACAGTTCATGTCACCCGCGGAGATAAGCAATGTTATCGCGAAAATAGAATCGACCGGTAATCACAGCATCCTTTTGACGGAGAGGGGCACCAGTTTCGGGTATAATACGCTCGTTAATGATTTCAGGGCGATCGTTGCGATGGGCGAGACCGGGTATCCGGTCGTCTACGACGCGACTCATTCTGTCCAGATGCCGGGCGGCAGGGGAACTTCGAGCGGCGGAGATTCGCGGTACGTCCTGCCTCTTTCGAAGGCGGCTGTTGCCTGCGGCTGTGACGCGTTGTTCGTGGAAGTGCACGAGGCGCCGGAGAAGGCGTCAAGCGACGGTCCTAACATGCTTAAGCTTGACGAACTTGAAAATTTTATCACGCAGGTAAAAAAAATCGAGGCGGTAAGGTAGTCATGAGCATTTCAAGGGCAAAAAAAGTACTGATCAACGAAAGTAAAGCTATATCCAAACTGGTCGGCCGGATCGACGGAAATTTTGCCAAAGTCGTTAATCTCCTGGCCAAAAACGAAGGCCGCGTCATCGTTACCGGCATGGGTAAGCCCGGTTTTATCGCCCAGAAAATTTCCGCGACCATGTCTTCTACGGGGACGCCTTCTCTTTACCTTCACCCCGCTGAAGCGCTTCACGGAGACATCGGCCGCGTAACGAAGAGCGACACTATTATCGCGCTTTCGAACAGTGGCGAAACCGAAGAAGTAATAAAGCTTATCCCGATAATTAAAAAGATAGGGGCTAAGCTTGTGGCCATAACCGGCAATAAAAAATCAACCCTGGCGAAGAACAGCGATTTTGTTCTGGATAGTTCTGTCGACAAAGAGGCGTGCCCTATGGGCCTGGCGCCCACGACTTCAACAACGGTCATGCTGGCCCTCGGAGACGCCCTCGCGATAGCGCTTCTTGAGAAAAAGAATTTCCAGCCTAGGGATTTCGCCTTGTTTCATCCGGGTGGTTCGCTTGGAAAAAGGCTGATCCTGAGGGTCGAAGACATCATGAGGCCCAAGTCCATGACGCCGATCGTAAAGAAAAACGCTGCGGTGAAAGACGTTCTGCTTAAGATCACAAAACTCCGCGCCGGCAGCGCGAGCGTCGTCGATTCGAGAGGGAGACTCATCGGAATATTTACCGACGGGGACTTAAGGAGGCATTTCGAGGAAGACAAGGACCTCCTTCACGAGAAAGTATGCGACATAATGACGAAATCTCCGGTGACCATTACGAAAGACCGCCTTGCCGCGGAAGCTTTCGAGATACTCAGAAACAGAAGGATCGACGAGATACCGGTTGTTGATAAGAAAGGCTGTCCGGTGGGGCTTCTGGACGTGCAGGACATACTGAAAGCGGGGCTGGT
>JBAROI010000001.1:0-9083 GCA_049642015.1 Candidatus Omnitrophota bacterium
GGGCAGATCGCGCGGCACCAGAATCTGGACACGACCAGCGCAGTGGATATCACGACAGCGAAAAACAAAAATATGATGAATGAACTTGAAAAATAATGCACTCTGACTCCGAGGACCGTAGACTTTAAAACGCGGTAAATATCGTGCACCGGACCGTATAGATTAAGGTCTCTTACCAGAAATATAAAAAGCTTATCTAAAAGAAGCGTGACCGTTGGTATGAGGTTTAGCGATACAAATCGGGCTATTATAACCATGGGGTCAAGTATCCAGGCTACCTGTGTGCCGAAAAGCGCAAATATCGCGATAATGCCGAGAATAAAGAATTTTATTTTTCGTAACTTGCTGTTAGTTTCATCCTTTGGTCTTATCTTGCTTTTTTTCGTTGCTCCTGTCCAGTCGATCATTGTCCCCAGTGGGCATACCCAGCCACAGTAGAACCTGCCTAATATAAGGGTTAAACCCAGCATCGCCAGGGCAAAGATCAAACCGGGAAGTAAAAGCCGTTCGCTTATCGAAGTAACGACCATTATCAGGGGATTGGTCCTGAAAAAAGTTTCAGGCGGCAGAAGGCCTTTTAAGGGATATGTCGTGGACCAGAGGATATAAACAAAAAGCAGGAGGAAAAAAGTCTGTGAAAGTCTTCTTGCAACTATAAGCTTCTTCATAATCCACGTTTTCTAACCTGGTTAAATCGGTCAGATTAGATTTTTAGTTTCTTTATGTTTGCTTTTTCTATGTCGGCAGAGCCGTAATTATGTTTAACGGCTGATCTTATATAGCCGATGGACATGGGGTCCTTGTCTACCAGCGTGCAGGCGTAGGCGTCAGCAAGCGTCGGGTCGGTGGCAGCAATAAGTTTATTCATGGTCACAACGTCTTCCAAATTCCCTCCGCTCGGGCCATGTCTTAAAAGGACCCTGGTAGCGTCTATTACCGTGAGATCCGGATGTATAAAGTCAGTAAGATCGGCGAGCTTTCTGCTGATGTCTACATGTATGAGGCCCCTTCTGCCACTGCAGATACCCATGAGATTTTTCATTGAAAGCGTGAGGCCGGTCAGCCCATGATGTTTAAGCACGGGAACGTTTATGAAGGTGTCACATTCGACCGCATCTTTGAAAATAGGCCAGCCCTCCATGGGACTTTTGTATGCAAAATGCGCCTTTACTACGTTCCACTCGTCAGGGAAATAAACGTAAGCCCCTTTTTCTTTTGCCGCTTTGGGTATGCCGCTATTTTGGTAGCACCTTCTTGCTTCGTTGCAGGTATTATCCGCTATGTTCACCCTCTTTGCCCCTGCTTTGTAACAAAGGTCGACCAGCGCGACTACTACCTGGGGATCTGTGGTGGCGGCCTGCGCTGGCGTGCGGTCCCAGGAAATATTGGGCTTTATGAATACTGTGCTGCCCTTTTTGACGAACCTTTCCATCCCGCCCATCGCCTTTACCGCCTCTACTGTATTTTTGTAGGGATCGGTGCCTTCGGTGAGGACAAGGTCGTAGTTGCCTTTTATGTTGCTTTTCGGCCGTCCGTTCGATGGTGGAGTTTTGGCAAATGCCAGCTTCAACAAAACGTTCTGGGAAATGAACGCAATAAGTCCGCCAAAACAGATCTTCAGGAATTTTTTACGTGATATGTGCTTTTGAAGAAATGTGTCGAGCCGTAAAAAGAAGTTTTCCATATCAGTATAATTATACCTTGTGTTTTTGTTATTTCAAATGACAAGTTTGCGTTTGTGAGTTAGGCGGCTTTGAGGAAGCGTTTGAGTTCGGCGTATTTTTTGATGAGTTCGCTCATATCGTACTCTTTGGCGTCAGGCAGGAGCGTAAAGAAAAGAGTGTTGCCCTTCTGAAGGACCGATTCTATGTTGATGTCATGTAGAACAATATCTTCAAGGCCGGGGACTTTCAGGACCGTGGTTATCTTGTTTTTAGCGATTATCGGGGCGATCGCCTGGGCGATAGAGATCACAACTATTTCCGCAAGAGGATAGTATGCCCTTTTGCCGAATTCTCTGCCCTCCTCGATGAGTTCATCGATGTAAACAGCATGAACCCTTTCTTCCAGCTCAAGGCCTGCCAGTTTAACGTGATGGCGGTATCTGGAGAACATGAAAACTTCCGCGTCTTTTCCTGCTGTTTCTTCGATACTGGAACGCATATTTTCAGGCGAGGCCGTGATGATCTTAAGATTTTTCAATATAGGCGCGTATCTCGGGTTTTGTTTCAGATTGCTCAATGCCGCCAGAACACCGTCCAGGGGATTTACCACCTGATCAGTTCCTATGTCCGCATCAAAGGCAAGGACGATCTCTTTATTGAACCCAAGTGAGATCATTTCTTCAATAAGGCACAGCAGCATTTCCTCTGTATACCTAACGTCTCTCCATACTTTCCCCCGGGTTTCAGGGGGCGAATCCGATTTTTCTCTTTCAAGCTCTTCATCGATTTGCTCTGACGTCTCCGGCATACCGATATAAAATCCTTGCGCCTCGTCGCATCCAAGGTTTTTCAAAAGCGCTAATTGCTCTTCTGTTTCCACTGATTCGGCTATTATTTTTTTCTTCATCTTGTGAGTAAGATCTATAGTCGAGGATATAATCGCAATACGATCTCTGAGCTTTTCCCATATTTTAACCTGTTCTTCCGTTTTTACTGACTCTGGCAGCTCTTCTTCGCCCAGAATACGTACAATGTCTGCAATTATGGCGTCAACATCGATTCCTTTTTCTCTTGCCTTCTCCAAGTCTTTACGAATTTTTATCATAAAAGCCATGTCCAGCTTCAATTTGTCGAAAGGTAGATCAGGTAATTCCCCTAATCTATCCTGCCCCCTGCCATAGTCATCAATATCGATCCCTATGCCTAGCTTCCTTAATTCATGTAGGGTGGGCGCTATTTGCTCCACATTAATATCCTCGCGTTCAGTAAGTTCAAGCCTTAGAAGGCTCGGATCAACACCTGTTTCTTCTAATATTTTCTTAATACTAAGGACCAAATTGGGATCCTCTCGCTGAAGATCACGTACAGAAATATTTACCGCTGCCGACACATAGTGGCCCCTATCCTGCCAGGCCCTGGTCTTTCTGCATGCCTCTAGCAACACCCACTCAGTAAGGCATCCTATCCATCCCTGCTCTTCCGCGATTGGTATAAATTCGTTAGGCGTGACCCATCTTATCTCAGGATCATTCCAGCGCGTATATACTTCTCTGCCTACTATTTCTCCGGTTTTTACGTCTATTTTTCGTTGAAAGTTTAGAAAAAAACCATTTTCATCCGGGTCCAGTAGGGCACTTTGAAGTCTTCTTGTCAGATCCCGCCTTCTTTTATCCTTTCTCATTAGCTCATCATTACAATATACAGCGGTATTACCTTCTTGTTCCCTGCTATCTTCCAATGCCAAGTTTGCCGAATGGATAAGATCTTTCACATCTTTGCCATCTTCGGGAAAAACCGAGATGCCTATGCTTATCGTCCCATGAAGCGTGTAACTTTTCCCGCCGCAGGAAACTATCTGTTTCAATTTGCGGGGAATTATTCTGGTAATACGCGTGTTCTTTTTCAGCACTGCTTGTTTATCATCGCCGCGAACAATAACCCCAAAAACACCGTTCCCCACATAAGTAATTGTGTAAGGATCTTCCCCTCCGATTTCACTCAAAGATTCCGCTATTTTTCCTTCCATTGCTATAGCAAATTCATCGGCAATATTTCTATGCTCTTCAAAAGAATCAAGATTAATCATCAACACCGATGCAGTCTTTCCGGTAGCCTTAGAACGCCTGATCAATTCTCCTAGTTCTGCTTTCAGGTGTCTAATATTGTAAAAATCAGTAGCGGGATCTCGGCGTGCCATTTCTTCTTTTTCATTTTCTGCTTCCCTCAGTTCAGTAATATCCTGAAACGATGTGACAACAAAGTTCTCCGTAATTGTATCATCAGTCATTGCTATAATGCTCCTTCCGTCTTTACCGACATAAATTCTGTCCTTATATTTAATGCCGTGCTCGTCTACCTTTTCCGGCATGGAAGTAACTATGTGTTCTCTCTGTAGAGCCAGCCTGGCTTCCGAAGACAAATCATGCTTTGTCAAGAGTTGCTTCAATTGGTGGATGCGTATTCTTGCCTTAAAACGTTTTTCGGCATTTTCCCTTTGCTCCGGTATTAAAAAATCGAAAATATTTTTTCCTATGACTTCGCCGGCCTCATCCGCCTTGTATCCCATAGTTTCAAGCCACATCGGATTGACGCGAATTATTTTTCCCTCATGATCAATGATGTGATACGGCGCCGGCGCGTTTCTTAAGAGGATCTCGGCAATCTCCTTTTCTTCGGGGTCTAATCCATACAAACTGTGCAGGACACTTTTTGCCATTGGGTATTTGCGGATGAACCGCTGAAATAAACCGGCATCATACATCAGACGACCGACCTCAAACAAAAGAATGATCCCGAGCAGGATATACATGCCTGTGGTAATCGCGGCGTTTCCACCCATGGCGAAAATCAAGGGCATGGCTGCTCCATTTGCGCTTGGGTCAGGCGCTTCTTCAATTGAATCTAATATGCGATCTTTAGCAGCCGAAGAGCAGGCTATGTTGAGGGGGACCAGCAGTTTATAGTTCTTTTTCCCATCCTTCTCCTCCTCTACAACTTCCAATTTATCAAAATTCACGGGAGAAATGCTTTGTCCGTCCAGATGCATTACAACCCCGCCGGCTTTTTCAACGATATAAGCCGACTGTATGACGTCCCATAAGTTCGGCTTCCTTCTTGTAAATGCTTGCGGCCCCCGATGTATGCCACTTGCAACAAAGCAATAATGCATTAAAGTTGAGTGGCCCACGTAAGCCTCTATGGTTCCATCTGTACCGAATAATCCTGCTACCTTTTCTTCTATATCATTTCTTTTGTGCTTTTCATCCTTATGGATATGAGTTATGCACCTGCCATTTTCGAAATCAACACCCTGATCCATCTGTATACGTTCACCGTTCAAATAAGCGCCTTCAAGATCGTCCCTGGCCTCAAACAAGCACCCCGTGTGGCCTGCTACCTCATATTCAGGGGCATACACAGTGCTCAATATGGGCTTGCCGTTATACAGCAAACAAATACCGACACAATATTCATCGTTTCCTTCTTTTACACCTTCTTCATATGCCGCTGTTCCATCGATCGGATCGACCACCCAGACAAATCTTGCCTTTTTGCTTTTTTCAAAATGTTCTGGTGTAAAACTCTCTTCTTCTATTACGACAGATCCGGGTATCAGCTTTGTTAATTTTTTCTTCAGAAGCTTTCCAATTTTAACATCAGCTATCGTTGCGCGATCACCTCCTTTTTTTCGTTCTACAACTTTAATTTTCTTCCTATATCGTTCCTCCAACATAATATCTTTAACTTTGGTTCTTACAATGTCTCTTATTTGCAATTGCAGGGCTTCTAAATTAATTTTGTCGGTTGGAGTCATGCTGATTTTTCGCAAGTCTTCAAGGATGCTTGCTTTTCTGTTCTCGACCACATCTCCCTCTTCCCAGTACTTTTCATACATGTCGATGTATTGCTGCTTGTTGCTATCGTCCGGTTCATATAAAAGAAAAAGTTCGTCACCCTTTTTGGTATCCAGAATAAGACCGCTTACTCTCCCCCCAAAGAAACCGGGAGCATAGATATCACCCCACTCTTTTTTGCCCTCGCGTATCGCGCTGGGCGGACTGGGGTATCTGATCGGATGATTGTGAAAATGGATATATTTGGCACCTTCTTTCCTTCTTCTTCTTGTACTAAGGCTTGTGGCACCTATCCATTCCGTAGCTGCAGTAGATATATTATCTATATCTTCCGCGAATTTTCTAAGTTCATCCTCAGGCAAATCCAGAACATTGAGAATATTTTGGTCATCTAAATCAATTCTTTCGCCTTTGCTTTTTGAAAAGAAGCTTATTTTTGAATTATGACGGGAAAATGCCTCTTTTGCCCTTTGAACGCTTCTTTCAAGTCGTTCTCTTATCTCCTTCTTGGAAAGTTCTTTTCCTGTATCTTTCCCAAGATAATACATCGACCAGCCGATGAATCCGCCCAAGGCCATATAAGTTTCAGTGTAGTAGAAGTTAGTGTTCATGAGCGTTTCGGCCGATAAATCTGCGGTAATAACGGCTATCTTATTCGGATCATCTTCATATATGATATCAACAGCCTTACCGTCTTTAATCTCGACGTCGGCGCTCATTTCTATTTTGAGTTCGCGGGCAATTTTTGTCATGTGATGCAGTTTGCTTAGGATTTTACCGGGGAAATAGATCTTTTTATCTCCTTTAACAAAAAGGACGTCGTCCATTTTTTCTTTTAGAATCAAGGGTTTTCGCGAAAAATACCAGCGGAGGATCTTATAGATGACAAATGCTACTGCCAGGGCGATTATTGCACCTATACCAATAGAGGTTACACCGCCTAAGGCGAAGATCACAGGGGTGGATCCTATGCTAGGCTTGCTTGCGTCTTGCCCGTCTTCATCCCTGCCTTTCTGTTGGGATGCGGCGATACTTGACAGGACCGCGGCGGTGTCACGGATATCCTGGTTAGTCGCGCCCCTGGACAAATCGCTGATCGGGACAGTTGTCCCGAGAATTATAGGGCCTAATGCTCTGGCGCCCAAAATACGCTCGGTTAATTTGTAGCCGATATTTCCCGAAACCAGGTCAGGAAATATTACAACGTTAAAACCGTTCTCGAGCGCTTCTTCCAATTTCATTGGTCCGGCGCCGATATCAAGATCGGGATATTCTTCCTTAAGCATCTTCCAGGCCTCATTCACTTTTTCCAGATCATCCTCGCTTGATGTAATGAGGGCAATTTTCGCCTTTTTAGATGTTATCCCCTCAAAAGCCTGAGCTGAACTTATTGCCATATCTTTTATACCGCTTGCACCAGGGCATTCCTGTACGGCTGTGTTAGCGTAAAGCACCAAACCCTGTTCGCCGATGTGCGCGTCAGGGAAAAGCATCAGAAAATAGTCGTAAAGGGCGGAAACATCTCTTGCCTTAAACCATGCCGAGAGTAGGACGATCTGGGCAGTATCCAGTTCTGCGCCAGCGACTAAACCTGCGGGCTTCTTGGCTTTCTTGGCGCGCCTAAGCAGCTTCCGGGCTGCATATAGATTCGCCTTCAAGTCGGTTTTATCTGTTTTGTTTATCTCACGCGGGTCGATTATTTCAAGCTTTTCTTCTTCAATAAGCGTGATGATTTCCGGAAATTCTGCTTTAATTACTTCAGCGTCATGATATACAAGGGTAACTTTTGCCAGACCGTTCCTGGCCACTTCCATGGCTGAAGATATAACCCTTACGCTTAAACCTCCCGTTTTAGCGTCGATCGTCTCCGGAAAAAAGATCCTGGGCAACTTAGCCGGCTCTATACTTTTTAGCCTTGCAGTTATTCCATCCAAAATAGATGGGGCTTCCAAATCAGGGTGACTGCTGGATGCGATAGTAACAAAATCTGAACGAGCTTCTAAAGAATTTCTATAACCGACATGAGCAAGATCTGAGCTAAATTCTAAAGAATGTCGATTAGGAAAGATAAATACATTGGGCGGAAATTCCCCCTCCTTCGCTTCCATGCCGGTTTTTCTTTCATAAATGCTACTGATCACAGCGGCATCGAACTGGATGTTTCCCTGTCCGAGAAAAACGATCGGAAAGCCTTTATCTTCGGCTTCCTTTTTTGCGAGAATTGCCGCCCGCTCAATAATTTGCACGTAAACCTTATCAAATTCGGCATTATCAGCATCACCGGTTAAGGAGAGTTTAGAAATGACCTTTGTTTTTCCCTGTTCGAATTCGTCAAGATATGCCGCGCTCAATGAGGAGCTTGTATCATCAACAGCAGGTATACGTGTATCTTTGCTGTTTGTAGTATGATATGAAAGCAGGGCGACCACAGGCGTTCTACCGGTTTTTGAATGATAGGTTTCGGCAGCTTCTAAAATGACCGCTTTAGTTCTTTCCACATATTTATCGATCTCTTCGAGTCTTACATCATCTTTCCACGTGTCCGGAGCCGCGAAGAGCACTTCCCCGCTAACATAAGGATTATCAGGCAGGGTAACAAATTTAAATGTATTCGCCGGGCCATCATCGCTGGATGATGGAAGTTCTCGGGAATCATCTTTTTCCCCGACGCGGCCCCAATAAGTATTGTCCCCTGGCTTTTCTCTTACACCTAAGACCTCACCCCCGGGACTTACCAATACATCAAAGTGCTTTTCGCCGAATTTGCAGTCAAGAACCAGGTTCTCGCCTTCCCACCCGTTTTCTGCATCCGGATGTGATTCATAAAATGCCCTTTGATTTTCAGGCCCTTCGGGATAAAATTTTCTCGGTCGTTCGGCAAAAAAACTAAAGCCGACCGTGCTTATTGCAGCTTGTGCTGTTAATTGGATCGATGTTTCGACGGAACCGGCCAAAGCGGCAAGATTCTGTTGTAATGTAACATTGGTAACGCTTCGTTGGAAGAAGTCGGGATTTGCCCAGACTAGATTATTGAGGATAAAAAGAGAGAGTACAACTATGGCTATAGCCTTTAGCCAAGCACAGTATCTTTTTTTACATTCCTCCATTCAACACGCCTTTACTGTAGGTAAATATTAGTGATTAGTAAAACTAAAAGTTATAATATTATAACAGAAGGTCAAAGTTAAGTCAAGAAATAGTCAGATAACTTTTAGATTCTTAACAGGTTTGTAAGTGTTTGTAAGGATTGGGTTTGGATCCCGGATATTCGCGTTCCTCTCGCTTCGCTCGAGATTTTACGGCGAATTCCGGGATGACACTCGGGGATGGCTACTTGCGCCGGAATGACAAAAGGAAATTATAGATTATAAGAGTGATCAGGACTATTGATGCGCCCACCTCCAGCCAGCCGGGCAATAGCTCCCTGTGAGGCATCAGGGTACGAATAGCCTCACCGTGGTAGAAATGCGCAAAAATCACGTCCAGCAGCAAGCCCAGGGCTATACTGCTAAAAGCTATTGAGCCCAGATATATTACAAGGGCCTTTCGTCCGAGATTTTTCGCA
>JBAROI010000065.1:0-1800 GCA_049642015.1 Candidatus Omnitrophota bacterium
ACCTTCTCGAAACTCATGGCCGCTTTTTCGGCGGCGTCCTGCCCGTGATAATCTTTTATGATACTTTTGGCCAAGTCTGACTTCGCCTTTTTGGGATGAACCTTGCCTTTTTCCGCGTCCTGCTTTACGGGCCTGTAATCTATATCCGTGAGAAGCTCGTAATAGCGCCACATAAGCTCATCGGAGATAGACATAACTTTTCCGAACATCTCTTCCGCCGGTTCGGTAATCCCGACGTAATTACCGAGCGACTTTGACATCTTTTCGACGCCGTCGAGGCCCTCAAGTAAGGGCATGGTTATTATGACCTGTGAATTAAAATCGATCTTCTTTTTAGCGGACATGGGAGATGAGGTATTCTCCCTGAACCAGGAAACGCTTTTTTGCAGGTATTCCGGTACGACTTGATCCTGCCCGTAACTTTTCTGGATTCCCCTGCCCACCAAAAGGTTGAACTTCTGATCCGTTCCGCCGAGCTCGACATCGGCTTCCATGACAGCCGAATCATACCCCTGAAGCAGCGGGTAAAGAAATTCCAAAATACTTATCGGCGCGTTATTTTTATACCGGTTCAGAAAATCGTCCCTCTCGAGCATGCGGGCAACGGTGTATCTTGACGCCAAGTCAAACAATCCTTCTTCCCCGAGCTTCGCGCACCACTTGGAATTAAAGACGACTTCGGTTTTATCCTTGTCGAGGATCTTGAATATCTGCTTCTTGTACGTCTTCGCGTTCTCGTTCACTTCTTCTTCCGTGAGCTGCTTGCGCAGTTTGGACTGTCCGGAAGGATCCCCGATACGCCCGGTGAAGTCCCCTATAAGAAAAAAGACCTTGTGTCCCAGGTCCTGAAAATGTTTCATTTTTCTCAAGAGGACGGTATGTCCTATATGTATATCAGGGGCGGACGGATCGAAACCGGTCTTGATGGTAAGGGGGCTCTTCTCGGAAAGCTTATCCTTAAGCTCCGGAACGCTTATGATCTCCTCGGTCCCTCTTTTGATTATTTTGAGCTGTTCCTCAATGGGCTTCATAGTGCGCTCATTGTAGCATATGCGTTTTGAGGTTGTCAATCATACTAATATATGGCATATTAATAGCTACTATGACTCAAATGCCCGCAAGTAATAATCAAAATATCAAACAGAATCTACTTCTATATACGGCCCTCTCAATTCTCGTTTTTCTTGAACTATATCTCCTGCCGAGCCTCCTCGCGCCGCAGCAATACTTTAAAACAGTATATTTTCTATTCGATGCTGCCCCGGTCCTTGCTTTAATATTTCTAATATTTTTCGCCTTTTTCTGGATACTCTCGCATGGAAAAACTGAGATAACCTTGCGAAAAAAACCCTTATATATTTCAGGCTTAATCCATCTCATAATTTTTCTCTCGTCATTACTTTTAATACTTTACTTTATAAACACTTATTCCTTTGAACCCTTACCCGAAAGCAATATTCTTTTAAAAATTGCGCTCTTATTTAATAAAAAAGCGGACTATTTTGCCATGCGATTTAAAATCGCGTTTTTACTTATTCTGACCCTCTGTCACGGATCTCTGCTTTTATTCTTATTCCGCATCCAGCTCAAGAAAGTCATTAAAAATTACGCTATTGCCGCCGCCGCAACCCTAATGTACATGTTTTCAGAATCATTGTGGCGCCTTAAAGATCATCTGTGGCGCACGCTTTGTTACGGCGTTGGAGCGGCAAATCTATGTTTACTCAGGCTCTCCGGTTTAAAAAACAGTTCATTAGAGTTTAGTGAAAGTAAATCTGTAATAACTCATGATTATTTTAA
>JBAROI010000080.1:0-3963 GCA_049642015.1 Candidatus Omnitrophota bacterium
GCTCGGGATGACAAGGGGGGAAAGATCCCTCGACTCGCTTCGCTCGCTCGGGATGACAGTATGTTGCTCGCTCGGGATGACAAGGGGAAAAGATCCCTCGGCTTCGCTCGGGATGACAAGGGGAAAAGATCCCTCGGCTTCGCTCGGGATGACAAGGGGGAAAGATCCCTCGACTCGCTACGCTCGCTCGGGATGACAGGGGGGAAAGATCCCTCGACTCGCTTCGCTCGCTCGGGATGACAGTATGTTGCTCGCTCGGGATGACAGTGGGGGTGTTCTTAGCATGGGCCCGGGTGGGTTTCGGCGGCGGATGCAGGGGTGAGGGCTAGGGCGAGGAGAACGAGGCAAATAAGGGCTATTATGGCTGAAATTTGGCGTGTTTTGGGTGGTTTCATGCCCCTATTCTACATCTGAAGCGAAGATTTTAAAAGGGATTCTTTAAGAATTGCTTGATCTGGTTATGATTCCCCGCTAGTATCGCTACGCACTTCTCTTTTTCACGCCTGATGATAACGCGAATATTGCTTTCGATACCAGCTTCGAAATAAGGCTTGCGAAGTTGTTTGTGGAAGAATCCGGGAGCGATGCGCTGTGCTTTCCCTAAATCGCATCCGGCGGAATAATATACTTGAAGCGCTTCGAGGATGGAACCGACTGCTTTCAGGTCTTTAGAGCCGAGGTTTTTAAGGCTTCTTTTGAACGAAGGACGGTAATACAATGATAAAGGCACTTATTTTTTCCCTTTTTTAAGATCTTTGATGAATTTTTCTGTAACCTTTTCTTCTTTGCCTTTTTCTTTTTCCGAAAGCACCTCTAATGCTTTGTATTCTTTTTCAGTAAAGACCTTTTCGACCGGTTCAAGGGGAATCAGTTCAATTCGATTATTACGTATGTCCACTTTAAGAAGAGTTCCCTTTTCGAGTCCCAAAGCATCTACGATGGTCTTTGGTATTGTAATTTGGTGTTTTGCTGTCATTGTGATCGTCATTTTCCTGGCCTCCTTTCCAATATAAGTATATCATAAAGTAAGGAATTCGTCAAGTAAGGAAGTAAGGAAAACATTATCGATCTCCTCTTCTACTATTTAAGACAACTTTTTCGGACAAATTCTTGCAAGTTTAATCTGGATATTTTTATCTTAACAGGGCTTGTGTTGGGGGTTATTATTTTGGTGATCCGCCTTTGCCTTTCGTTTGTGTTTCATTGGGCTACCAGCCTTCGCTAATTTATTTAGTTTTATTAAGCTACGGCTGGCTTCGCGGCGGACTGCGTCACTTTGTTCCTTGTTTGGGGGATTGTTGAGGTTTTGAGGTGAAGGGTGTCTCCAAAAGAGACGTCCCTACCCCTCAAATATACTCCAAACTCTTCAAATTTACCAACAAACTCTCCAAAAAACTCCCTTAGCTTTTCCCTTATAAACTAAAGAGATCCCTCGACTCGCTTCGCTCGCTCGGGATGACAAGGGAAAAAGATCCCTCGACTCGCTTCGCTCGCCCGGGATGACAATAGGTGGGGCTACTTTCTCAGCGTACCTTCCCTGATGCCGTCTTTTAATCCCTCGGTGTATCCTGCTTTATACCCATTGTAAAATCCAGCTTCATACCCGGTGCTATACGCGTCTCTGGACTGCATTTGTGATACCCTATTTTCGGTCTGGACCCTTTCTCCGCTGATAGAGTCAAGAAGCACTCCACCGATAATATTCACCCCGGCTCCCGCAAGAGCACCCTTCCACACGTCTCTACCCTTAGCACCGGAGGCAGCTCCGCCGATGGCTCCTGCCCCGGCTCCCAGAAGACCCGCTCTTAAAATATCTGAAGATGTGTTTTGCGCTGAACCTGGCAGGACGATCGACGTCATGAACGCCGTTATAAGTAAAAGCATAAATATTTTCTTCATCACACACCTCCTTCTCTCTACTTAATTAGACAAAGTTTTGTTCAAGAAAGTTCCCTTAATATAAAAAAAGTAGCCGAGGTTTAAACCTCGGCTACTTTTGATGAACCCGGTTCAATGCGTAAGGGCAGAAGTTACCGTCTGCGGTGTTTTTTGTTTCCCTTCTGGCGGTGCTGTCCCTTTCCGGATTTTTTCATCCCGGCAGTGAACTTCTTGAACTGCTCTTCGGTCAGGATTTCCTTCATGCCCATGATCGAATCAACCCTGAGGTCGATAAGTTCACCCTGAAGATCCTTAACCTCGGAGACAAGACCTTGAATCTTACGCGTACTGGAGCTGTATTGGCTAAGCTCTTCTTTAAGTTCCTCTTTTTTCTCCTTTAAAGTTTCTCTTAGCTCTTTACGTTTTTCCCTGTTTGCTTCTTTGAGGTCTTTCATCTCCTCTTGCTGCTCTTCAGTAAGGCCCAGTTCTTCGATGAACTTCTCTCTTTTCTCTTTCGTCTCTTCCGTGCACTGGCCTTTTTCCTGACGGCGCCACCCGCCGCGCCCTTCTTCCTCCGCATCCACACCGAATGAAAATGCCGGAGAGGATGAAAAGACCAGCGCCAGCGCAACTGCCAAAACTGTGATTTTTTTCATAATTTGCTTCTTCATTTTAACCACCTCCCTTGTTCAATTAGACAAGGGTAGCTTGCAAAAAGTTCCCTCTCTAAAGAAAATATTTTTCAATGTCCGTACCGAAATCAATATCCCCTGAACCATTCATAGTTTCGCCGTTCGCACCAAGCCCGGTTAAGTAATTTAACTGCTCGTTCAGAAAACTATTTACGGGATCTTCCCTTATTAAATCGATATTCGCAAGAATAAGAAAACAGGCTATGACAACTGTTACACTTACTGCGGCTAATGCCAGTTTATGCCTGGCAAACGTGTATTCAAGGCGGTCCCTTATGATCTCGATATAGCTTCTTTTTTCTTCTGTTATGGATTCTCTGATGTTATCCCATACCCGTTCAGGCGCCTGGATCTTTTCAGCTTTTTCAAAAGGTTCGATAGCCGTTTGCCGGATAGCTTTTTCGAGATTTCTGCATTCCGTGCATGAAGCAAGATGCTCCTCGACCCTTTTACTTTCTTTGGGAGCAAGCTCACCGTCGATATAATCATGTATAATTTTCATTATTTTATTGCACTTCATTTTAGGTCACCTTCCTTCCGTATATGGACAGGATTTTTTCCCTGGCCCTTTTTAGTCTGGTTCGGACCGTATTGATATTTGTTCCCAGACTGTCGGCTATTTCCTTGTAACTTAAGCCCTCGATGCTTCTGAGCACAATGCATGCCCTTTGCTGGGGATTGAGCATGCGAAGCAAGGAGCCAATAAGCTTTTCGTTATCCTTTCTATATAGCTCTTTCTCGGCGTTTTCGCTTGCCCCCTCGACCTCGATCCTGTCATCGTACTCAACGGTTCTAGTCATTTCTCGCTTCCTTTTCTTGTACTTATTTATCGCGGTGTTGACTGTTATCCTGTATATCCAGGTTTTCAAGGAAGATCGGAAGTGAAAATTCTTAAGGTTCCGGTGGACTTTAATAAAAACATCCTGTGTTACCTCTTCCGCATCTTCCTTGTTTGCCACCACACGCAGAGCTGTATTATATACAAAGCCCGAAGTGACCCTGTATATGTCCTCGAAGGCATCCAGATCGCCTTCAGCTGCTTGCAGTATGGTTTCTTTAGGTATATCCTTCATTTTGCCCTCATATAATTAGACACTTACCGGGGCTAAAAAGTTTCAAAAAACTAAACCTTTTCAATCACCGTACTATTAGCAATTCTCCCCGGGACTGGTTATATCCGCCTGGGGCACCTGTGGAACTATATCAAGCCCTTAAAAACCAAAAAACCCCTATTTTGTCATATCAATAACTAACTGGCCACCAACACCCACATTTTCAGGCGGGTTTTCCTTGATCACCACCACGATGGTTTTTTCAGGAAGACCGAAGGCTTTCACCGCCGCATCTGTGACAGTTTTAACCAATTCTCTCTTTGTATCCAGATTCTCAATTC
>JBAROI010000093.1:0-4108 GCA_049642015.1 Candidatus Omnitrophota bacterium
TCTTACGAGGCTATCGGAAACAAAACTGGACATCGTGGGAGCCAAGATAGTGAGGGTTTCACGAGAACTTGCCGAGGAACATTACGCGGCGCTAAAACAAGAGCCTTTCTTTGAGGAACTTATAAGATACATCATGGGCGAGTATCACAAGAAGAAGGTCATGGCGCTGATTTACTGGGGAGAAGAAGCCATCCAGAAGGTAAGGGAGATAAGCGGGGAGACTAACCCCGAAGAGGCTGATTCGGTTTCAATAAGAGGGGCGTACGGCAGGATCACCACAAAAGGGGTATATGAAAACGTGATCCACGCTTCTGCAAATCCCGAAGACGCGGAAAAGGAAATAAAACTCTGGTTCGAGCCCGACGAAATAATAGTCGACATGTATCCTGTGACGGAGGTCGAGGAACAGTCGAAAAGACGAACGTGGGCCTAAAAGGAGGAAAGAACACCGCATTATGATCAAATCAATGACAGGTTTCGGAAGAGGATCCGAAAAAACACCATACGGAACGATAACCGTCGAAGCAAAAACACTCAACCATAAAAGTCTGAGCGTTACATGTTCCCCGTTCAACGGGTTCTTTCTTTTGGAGGATAAGATAAAAGACATTTTTCAGAAAAAGATCGTCAGGGGAAAAATTTTTGTCAAGGTGACACGGGAAAGCGAAGCCAGCCAGAAGCCCTTGTACAAGATAAAAGTAAACGAAGATGTTGCCAGAGACTATATCAAAAAGATCAGGAAGACCCAAAAAGAACTTTCTGTCGGCGGAGAGCTCAAGATACAGGACGTGATCGCTTTCCCCGGGGTGATCGAATCGAACGCCAATAAAAGCGCCGGAAGACTATGGCCATATATCAAAAAGGCCACGGAAAAAGCCCTGACCAATCTGATGGAATACAGGAAGAGCGAAGGAGCCAAACTTGCCAAAGACTTCAACGCGCGCCTGGGCAGGATCAACAAGGCCCTGAAGGGTGTAAAAAAATACGAAAAGCAGTGCGTTGCCGACTACAGGGGCAAACTCACCCGGGCCATGGAAGAAATATCGGAAAAAACGGACTTCACTAGGAGCAGGGTCGAAGAAGAAGCCGCGTTATTCGCCAAGAATTACGATATTACCGAAGAAATAACCCGCCTGGAAAACCACATAGCCGCTTGTAGAAAAACCCTGAAAGCCACGAAAGCGGATGTGGGCAAAAAACTGGACTTTATTGCCCAAGAGATGCACCGCGAGGCGAACACTATAGGCTCCAAGTCAGCCGACTACAGGATATCCAAAGCCGTTATCGAGATCAAGAGCGAAATAGAGAAGATACGGGAGCAGGTCAAGAACGTCGAGTAATATGTCCGAAACCAAAAACCTGATAATCATCATATCGGCTCCGAGCGGCAGCGGCAAAACGACGATCGTTGATCGGCTTCTCGAGAAAATGCCCGAATTATACCAGCTCGTGTCCTACGCTACGAGGGAACAGAGGAAGGGAGAAGTCGACAAAAAGGACTACATCTTTATTTCAAAAGAAGAGTTCAAGGGAAAAGCCAACCGCGGAGAACTGCTTGAATGGGAAGAAGTGTTCGGGCATTTTTACGGCACCTCTGAAGAGCAGCTGAGAGACGCCCTTGAAAAAAACGAAGACATTATATTAAGCATAGACGTTAAAGGGGCGCGGGAGGTCAGGAAAAAATTCCCGGAGAGCATAAGCATATTTATCATGCCCCCCTCTATCGAGGAGCTGGCTTCCAGGCTCAAAAAAAGAAATACCGACAAGGAAAGCGCGGTATCCACCCGCCTGAAGGAGGCCGAGCGGGAGATGACGGCGTCGGATGAATACGATTATCTGGTCATAAATGAAGACCTGGAAAAAGCCGTTGACGAAGTGCAGGCTATTATCGAAACGGAAAGAAGAAACCGGAAAAAACAATAAAAGGACGCAAACATGAGGAGGAAAGCATACATGGGCAATATAGGAAGAGACGAGCTTATAGAAAAGATAGGGAGCATTTACAAATTATGCAACCTCGCGGCGCTCAGGGCGACGGAGCTTAACAGCGGGATGAAAAAGCTGGTAGACGCCGAGCCCAACGAAAAGGTTACGACCGTGGCGATAAGAGAGATCGCCGAAGACAAGGTGAAACTTAAAGCGACAAAGGCATAAGAATGAAGAAGAACATACTTTTAGGGATTACTGGAAGCATCGCCGCCTATAAAGCGTGTGACCTGATCGGCCTTTTGAAGAAAAAAGGATTTTCCATCCGGTGCGCGATGTCCAAAGACGCTAAATGGTTCGTAACTCCCCTTACGCTTGAGACGCTGACGGGAAAAGAAGTTGCGCGCAAAATGTTTCCTCCTCCTGACAGGCGCGACCCCGTTCACATTTCCCTGGCCGACGAAGCGGACCTGATCGTAATAGCGCCCGCTACCGCCGACATCATCGGAAAAATAGCCGCAGGCGTGTGCGACGACATCCTGGTGTGCACTGTGTTCGCTGCAGCCTGCCCCGTAGTACTAGTTCCGGCCATGAACGATAACATGTATAACAACCCCGTTATACAGGACAGGATCGCCTACCTGCGCGAGAAAGGGTATCATTTTGTTGACCCGGTGGTTGGCAAGCTGGCCTGCGGGCGTGAAGGCATAGGACACCTGGCGCCACTGGAAAAGATCGTAGAACGTGTTGAAAGCTTATTAGCGTGAACAAAAAAAACACTCTCCCCAAACGTATCCTTGTAACAGCAGGCCCGACCGTTGAGCCGCTGGATCCCGTAAGGTTTATTTCCAATTATTCTACAGGCACCATGGGTTACGAGATAGCGCGGGAAGCTGCCCGGAAAGGGCACGATACCTGTCTTGTAACCGGTCCCGTGCAGTTGCCTCCACCAGCCGGTGCCGAGGTCGTGCGGGTCCAAACGGCGCTCGAGATGAGGGACAAGGTGGTGGAGCGCGTGGAAAATTATGACTGCGTGATAATGGCAGCGGCGGTTTGTGATTTCCGTCCCGGAGAACGCAAGAAAGACAAAATAAAAAAACAGGAAAAGATGACGCTGGAGCTGGTTAAAAACCCGGACATACTGGCTGAAGTCGGCAAAAAAGAAGGGCTTGTCAAAGTAGGGTTTGCTCTCGAGACCGGAGAGGGATGGCTCGAGAACGCAAAAGAAAAATTACAAACGAAAAACCTGGATTTAATAGTCACGAACGTCAAAGAGGGCGCGAGGGACCCGTTCGGCCCCGGCGACAAAGATTTTACGATCATAGACAGGGCGGGCAACACGAAGGAGCTTAAAGGGGCCTCCAAAGAACAGTGTGCGGAAATTATCCTGTCGGAAGTTGAAAGGCTTCTTGGATGAGAAAAGCGGCAATTAAAAGCAAAGGGTTTACGATAGGCGAGGTATTAATAGTTTTCGTGGTGGTAAGCGCCATGATACTGGTTTCGATGCCATTTCTTAAGCAGGTCATCATAAGGCGCGACAAGGTTATTTGTGCCGGCAACTTACGCGAACTTGGGCTGGCCCTGTATATTTATGCCAGGGAACATGAAGGCAGGTTCCCTGGTAAGGTCAAAACCCTTTACGATGAAGGCTACCTGTCTGACGAAAAGTTGTTGGATTGCCCGTCCACAAGGGAAACAGGCTCCCTGGAGAGCCCCGACTATATTTATGCGGCAGGCTTGACGATAAAAAGCCCCTCACAGGAGGCCCTTGTTTGGGATAAAGCGAAGAATCATGAGGGCAAAGGCAGGAACGTGCTCTATCTGAACGGGGTGGTGGCATGGGAAGAGGAACACGATTGACATTTTATTGCGAGTATGATAACTTACATGATTACCGCTAGTTAAGGCGGTAAGTTCAGGTGTGGAAATCAGGCGCTTGTTGGCGCGGTGGCCGAGTAGATAGGCAGCGGTCTGCAAAACCGCGTACACCGGTGCGAATCCGGTCCGCGCCTCCAAATTCTTGCGAAGCAAGAAATTGCCCCGAGAATGCGACAAAAGGGAGCATTCGAGGGGCTTTTGGGAAGCGAGATTACAAAAATGGGCGAGTGGCGGAATTGGCAGACGCAAAGGACTTAAAATCCTTCGGCTGAATAAGCTGTGAGGGTTCAAGTCCCTCCTCGCC
>JBAROI010000102.1:0-5605 GCA_049642015.1 Candidatus Omnitrophota bacterium
CGAGCTCGAGAAACTGGACCGCCTGGTCCGGGGCGATCCTGTAAACGTATCTTTTTATCCCCGGTACGTGCTCATAATAATCGGGGTTTTCTTCCAGTATAATGTACTCACCCGTCTTCCATCGGAAAAACATGTAAGGTCCGCTCCCTACGGGCGATCTCGCGTAAGGTGTTTTCCTTATATCTTCTATTCCTTCGAAAAGATGTTTCGGGATGATGCCCATCCCGAACTTGAGCAGGGCCGGCGCATACGGCCGGGTATAATCAAAACGAATGGTGTGAGGATCTAAAACCCGGATCTTTATTATGCCGGCGTAGCTTGAAATGTACGGGCATCCGGTCTTGGGGTCGAGTATGGTCTCGTACGTAAAGCGGACATCTTCAGCGGTGAGCGGCGCGCCATCATGCCACTTGACGCCCTTTCGCAGATGAAAAGTTATCGAAAGCCCTCCCTCGGCCACGTCCCAGCCCTCGGCCAGGTCCCCGACTATGTTCAGGTCTTTGTCCACCTTGGTAAGCCCGTTATAGACAAGTTCACATATGGAACTTGAAGATACGTCATCAGCAAGAAACGGGATCAAAGTCCGGGCGTCCCCTATTCCGGCACTGACATAAGCATCGCGGCTGGACAAGTCCTCCTGTGAGCGACCCTGGCAGGCCACAAGGAGGATAAGTAAAAAAAAGATCACTGCTTTCGACGAAAACAGTGATCTTTTAAACACGCATGTGCGGTTTTTTGGATTTACCACTGATTATTTTGCTTCGGTTGTCTGCTGGCTTTCTTCCGGTTGAGATACCGGTTCCGCGACCGGCATCGCGGGCACTGTCCCCTCCTGCGTTACCGGCAGCATCTGCCTTTGAAAAAGGGACCTGCTTCTTCTTGCGGTTATCATTCCGAGCAAAAGCGAAGTCAGCAGAAAAGCTATAGCGCTTATCGTCGTAGCTTTCTTCAACACAATGGGAGCATGGGTCCCCATAAGAGACTGTGCTTCGCCCCCGAAAGCCTCGCTCAGGCCTCCGCCCCTGCCGGCTTGGAGCAATATAACAGCGATCAGCACCACACAGGAGATCACATGAATTATTAAAAACAGTATAAACATTTTTAATCCTTTTTTATTTCCGCGTAAAGTTGCGCTGTTTTATTTATTATGGCAGAAAAGCCGTCGGCTTTCAAGCTTGCCCCTCCGACCAGTCCGCCGTCCAGGTCCTCTTCACGCATTAATTCTTCTATATTATCAGGTTTTATACTTCCGCCGTATAGTATGCGGCGGCTATTCGAAAAAGACTCTGAAAAAAGCTCGCCGAGAAGTTTCCTTATAAATGCATGCACTTCCTGGGCCTGGTCCGGAGTCGCCGTCTTCCCGGTGCCTATGGCCCAGACGGGTTCGTACGCAATGACCAGTGTGTCGAGGAACGCTTCGTCAAAACCTTTAAGTCCATCGGTCAGTTGGGTTCTTACGACATCCAGCGTCTTATTGGCCTCCCTTTCTTCAAGGGTCTCGCCGATGCACATGATGGGAATAAGGCCACCCTCGATCGCCGATCTTAACCTCAGGTTGACCGTCTCGTCGGTCTCGTTGAAATACTGGCGGCGCTCGGAGTGGCCGATTATGACATACCGGCAGCCGACGCTTTTCAGCATATCTACAGAGATCTCCCCCGTGAACGCGCCTTCTTTTTCCCAGTAACAGTTCTGCGCGCCCAGGGCTATGTTGCCTTCAATAAGCATCTCGCCGGCATCACTAAGATCGGTAAACGGCGGACACACGACGATCTCGACGTTTTCCACACTGAACACGTCACGTTTTATATCGTTCACCAGGGTGATGGCCTCTTTAACGTCTTTATTCATCTTCCAGTTTCCAGCGATGATAGGCTGCCTCATCTATCTCTCCTTTATTAGATCCCGGGTCTCACTCGGGTCTTCGCATTTGTATGTCATCCCGGACGGCCGCTAGGCCGATCCGGGATCAAATAAAAATTTTATTGGATCCCGTATCTCACTTCGTTCGTACGGGATGACGTTCGACCTTACAACTTACATCACTTCGTTCTGTAAGTTGTGGTCTCACGTCACTTATCATTCAGCGCCGCGATCCCCGGCAGTTCCTTTCCTTCCAGGTATTCCAGGGAAGCACCGCCGCCGGTGGATATGTGCGACATCTTCTTGCCCAGGCTGAGCTGGTGGATCGCCGCTGCCGTGTCTCCACCGCCGATAACGGTGGTCGCGTTCAGTCCGGCGATGAATTCGGCCAGCTCGGTCGTCCCCTCGGAGAACTGCTTCATCTCAAAAAAACCTACGGGACCGTTCCAGACGATGGTTTTTGATTCTCCCAGCACCGACTCGTAGCTCTTTACCGTATCGGGGCCTATATCCAGGCCTATCCATCCGTCCGGAATGTTTTCTTTTACCGTCTTGGCCTTAGCGTCCGCTTTTATCTCTTTCGCTATGACATGATCTTTGGGCAAAAATATGCTTACCTTTTTTGTGCTGGCCAGCTCGAATATTTTGTTAACGGTATCCAGCATCTCTTCTTCTACGCGGGAAGAGCCTATTCCTTTAAGCCTTGACTTAAGAAAAGTGTAAGCCATCGCGCCGCCGATCAGAAGGAAATCGACCTTATCCATCATGTTCTCGATAACCGGTATTTTATCGGCCACTTTTGCTCCTCCCAGCATCAGGCAAAAGGGCTTTTCCGGATCCTTGGTAACTTTTTCAAAGTATTCGATCTCTTTCTGAACGAGAAATCCCGCCACGCTCGGAAGGTATTCGGTAACTCCCACCGTGGAAGCATGGGCCCGGTGGCAGGTGCCAAAGGCGTCATTCACGTATATATCCCCCAAAGAGGCAAGCTGTTTCGCGAAACCGGGATCGTTCTTGGTTTCTTCCTTATGAAACCGCAGATTTTCAAGAAGGATGACGTCGCCCTCTTTCATATTGCTTACGGCTTCTTCCACGTCCTCGCCTACGCAGTCGTCCATTTTCTTAACACTTCTTTTAAGAAGAGACGAAAGCCTTTCGGCCACGGGAGCAAGGGACAGTTCCGGCTTGACCTCTCCCTTAGGACGCCCCAGGTGGCTCATAAGGACGATCTTCCCCCCGTTATCAAGAATATACTGTATTGTCGGCAAGGACGCTACGATCCTGCTGTCATCCGTGATGTTCCTTTTCTCGTCAAGAGGGACGTTAAAATCCGCGCGCATGAGCACGCGTTTCCCCTTAACCTGCACATCCTTGACGGTCTTTTTCATGCGTCACCTCTCTTACTTTGCAATGTGGCCGATGAGATCGACCACGCGGTTTGAGTAACCCCATTCGTTATCATACCAGCCGACGACCTTTACCATGTTGTCGCCCATCATCATCGTGGAAAGCGCGTCAAATATGCAGGAATGCTGGTTCCCTATGACGTCGACCGAAACGATCGGGTCTTCCGTGTACTCCATGATCCCTTTCATCTCACCTTCGGCGGCTTTTTTCATGGCAGCGTTGACCTCTTCGACGGTGGTATCTTTCTTGAGGATAGCTACGAAATCAACGATGGAACCGTCCTTGACCGGGACTCTCATTGCCATGCCGTTAAGTTTCCCGCTAAGTTCCGGTATTATCTTTCCTACCGCTTTAGCGGCTCCCGTTGTCGTGGGGATTATGTTTTCTGCGGCCGCGCGGCCTCTTCTGAGGTCCTTGTGCGGCATATCGAGAACTTTCTGGTCATTGGTATAAGCATGAACCGTTGTCATAAGACCCCTCTCAACACCGTAAGCATCGTTAAGCACTTTTACCATCGGGGCTAAACAATTCGTAGTACAGGAGGCATTGGACACGATCTTGTCGGTGTCTCTTAAGGCGTCATTGTTAACGCCGAGAACTATCATATTGTCTATCTCGTCCTTCGAGGGGACCGTCAGTATGACTTTTTCCGCGCCCGCTTCCAAGTGGAGGGCAACCTTCTCTCTCGTCCTGAAAACGCCTGTCGATTCTATTACGACTTGGACGCCCTCTTTTTTCCAGGGAAGTTCGGCGGGGTTCTTTACGCTTAATACGTCTATTTCCTTGCCGTTGACGATAATGGAATTTTCCTTCGCCTCGACCGTGCCGTTGAATTTCCCATGCACTGAATCATACTTTAGCAAATGAGCCAGCGTCTTGGCGTCGGTAAGGTCGTTTATGGCGGCTAGTTCAAACCCGCCCCTCTGCTCCATTATCTTGAAGACCATTCTTCCGATCCTGCCAAAACCGTTAATGCCTACTTTAACTGCCATTTTCTTTCCTCCTCGTTCTTAATAATTATTAAAAATGCCCTAAATGAAGTCAGTATTATATACTTGTAGCCCAAATCATTCAACCTTTTTTTTGGAGGCTTACATGACAATTTGGTCAGGCCACCTTGCGGTCTGGACTATCCTTAACATAAAGAATGTTCTGTAAACCTTCTATGGGTTCTTTTTTGTCCAACTCGCATAGGTATCCCCCTTCAAGACAATAACTTTTGTATCCATGCGAGTATAAAATTTCCCGCACATTATTTCCCTTTCCGGTATCCTTTGTGGACGGCATCTCGCAAATAATACAAGGTGGATTATCGCCGGAAAGCATTTTTCCCGCACCTTTTAATATACTATATTCAGCGCCTTCTGCGTCTATTTTAATCAAATCAATATTTTTAATATTTTCTTGTTCAATAAAATTATCTAAAGTCGTCGTTTGTACTTCCTCAACAGACAATCCCGCTTTTTCATTGTTTATTAGGGAATGTCCTGTATTCTCTGTCGGGTGAAGATACAAAGGAACAATCCCTTCTTTATTGGATAACGCAAGCTGAAAAAGTTTAACACAATAAATATCATTTATTGCTACATTTTCCTTTAAATGAATAAAATTTCTCTTTGCTGGTTCAAAACTATACGCCTTACCACCTTGCCCAACTAAACTTGCAAATAATAAAGTATAAAAACCCATGTGAGCACCTATGTCTATCACGATCATATTCGGCTTCACAAATTCTTTTAAATATCTTTGAGTGCCAACCTCATAATAATTCGGTAAAAAATAATAAAATGAACTTTGAAGTCCTTTCTCAGATAATTCTAATTTGAAATAAAATTTTCCGTGCAAATCAGTTATCACTTCATTACAGGGAAACAGTAAGTTTTCTGCAAATTTCATAACCTTATAACGTCCTTTATCAAAAGGATAGAGCTTCACACACTTACGCAGCATTCTATTTATAAACATTTCTTTCCCCCGATTTCCAAACATCATCACTATAAACATTCAATATTAATTACAAGTCAAATCAATTCATGAAATATCTTTTTAAACTTTTTTGCCGCCTTGCCCCAAGAAAACAGATTCGCCCGGTCAAGTCCTTTCGCCGAAAGACTTTGTTTAAGGTCTTTATCACTTACAACCTTATCGATGGCCTCTTTAAGGGCATTTACATCTTTTGGATCTACCGTGAGGGCCGCATCGCCCGCAATCTCGCCGCAGCTTGAGCCGGACGAAGTTATCGTGGGCGTCCCGCAGCTGAACGCCTCCAGAATAGGCATGCCGAAACCTTCGTAAAGGGACGGATACACAAACAGATCGGCCGCGTTGTAAAACA
>JBAROI010000128.1:0-50492 GCA_049642015.1 Candidatus Omnitrophota bacterium
GGCCTGCTGGCTTTCGCCGTAGTCGTAACTTCTTTATTTACAATAGTTTGTGTCTCAGGTTCGGCTCTTTCCACATACTCTTTGGCCCTGAAGCGCTTGCCTTTTTCTACCCCTATGGCGTATGCGATGATCACCAGGACAAGCATGCCTATGCCGGCTATTACGATATATTCGGTCGGAACGCGCAAGTGCGGCAGCAACCTGTGTTTTGAGTATTTGCCCAAAAACGGGAATCTCTGCTCTTCCCTGTCCCGGTATTCATTTCCAAAAAAATCATGTTGGAATTTATTCTTCATCGGCGCTATATTTTAGCATATTAAGGAGAAATTTCAAGGGGGTAAGCTTACGGAAACCCTTACATGGTGAGGGAATAAAGAGCCTTCAGCATCAGCATATTGCCCTTGTAGCTGATAATCGTACTATACCAACCGTTCTCATCCAGTGACAACACACCGCTTCGGACGTCTTCAGGCAAAGAGCTCGACACTTCCGGCGAAAATGAGATCTTCCAGTCAAGCGCTATACGGTCCGTATTTTTTGAAAAAACACAACTCCCCTCCATTAGTATATCGCGGGAATCTGCCTTGAAATTGAGGATCTCAATGGTCTTTTTATCAACGCAAGCTGAGAACGTTATCTTCTCGTACTCCTGTTCAGGAGAAAAAGGCACTGCCAGAACGTTTTCCTCAGAAGTAACGTCTATTTTATCTTTTTCTTTAGGCAAGAATCTTGCGTCCTGAAGGACGCAATCAAATATGACCTTTCTCCTCTCGAACAACTGCTTTTTTTCCAAGCTCAGAAAGGCCTTATTCGCGGATATGCCGATTTCGTTTTCGCCCGTGCGGACACGCAGGCCGTCGGCCTCCAAAACCCTGAATACGGTACCTTTCAGTCTATCGTATGAGATCTCAAAATCCGTGAAATTATTGAGTGAAAAGATTATTATTCTATCCAAGAAGAAAAAACCCGAAAAACAGATGAGGGCGATTATAAGGAGGGTAAGAACAAGTTTATTCACTTCTTTTCATCAGCTCCCTGACGATTTTCATGACATTTGCCTTGCGGGTATAACAATATCCTTTTGTGGGGCCTATGCTTTCTTCCTCGAGAATGCCGAGTTGAACAAGATCATCAAGGACTTTCTTGACCTTGCCCCGCTCGTTATGCACCCATGCAGAGACACCTCCGACGGTATCTATACTTGACTGGTTCTGATAAAAGAACGTAAGTATGTCGCGCCCCAGTTTATTTTTCAGGATCTTTTCGATTTTTTCTTTCATACGTTACCCAGTTCTTTTTCCAGAAGCTTTCGCACGTCTTTCCGGGTGACAACCTCACAAAAAGCTTCAACGATCTTGGGATCAAACTGCGTCCCCGCATTCTTGGATACTTCCTTCACGGCGGCATTAATGGAAAGCGCTTTACGGTACGGCTTTTCCGTGATCATCGCCTCAAAAGCCGCGACCACAGCCAGAATGCGCGCGGCAAGCGGAATGCCTTCTTTCTTTAACCCTTTTGGATATCCCTTCCCGTCGTAGTTCTCGTGATGATAGAGTATGATCGGAACTATGGCCTTAAGCGGTTTAAACTTCGACAGGATATCCGCCCCCTTCAAGGGGTGCATTTTAACGATGTCGTATTCTTTTCCCGTCAGGTCCCCCTTCTTCAGAAGCACCTTTTCCGGGATGCTTATCTGCCCGGCGTCGTGCAGCATGGCCGCGTACTGCAGCATCTTTATTTCGCTCTCGTTCATGTCAAATTTGCGGCCGATCAAGTTAAGAAGCCTGAAAAAAGAAGCTTGCGCCTTGTGGAACCCGCTAGGCCGGTTCTCCAGGAGCTGCGCGATACATTTTATACTGCTCAAAGTAAGATCTTCCTGTTCCTGGAACAGCTGCGCGTTTTTTATGGCGATAACAGCCTGTTCCGCCAGAGTCTTCATTATCTCTTCATCGAACGTGGTGAATTCTTTTCCGTCGATCTTATCGTACAGCGTTATAACCCCGACGACTTCCTCGTCTATCAAGGGCGTTGCAAGGAAGTTTTTTCCTTTTATGGTCCTGGCCTGCTTCACTGCCCTGCCGGGGGCATACTTTCCAATAGTAACTTTTTTCAACTTCGCTTTTTTCTTCCTCAGGTCAATGGTCGTTTTCGGCAGGAGCACTTTTTTCGTCCTGTCTACAAGTTTTATAGAGCAGCGGTTCGCCCTCATCACCTGTAATGACAGGCGCGCGATCCTCGGCAAAAGCTCATCCATGTTCAAGGTGGCGCCCATCAGCCTGTGCACGGTATGAACCGTTGAAAGCGCGATCGCCCTGGGCCTTACCGTCTTGTTCAATTCTTCAAGCTCCAGTTCTTTCTGGACCTCCCGGACTGCGGCGTTTATGAAAGAAGTAAAAATGATCTGAAAAGAAGACGGGACTGTTCTTTTTAGCCCCAGAAGCAGCGCAAACCCGTATGTCTTATCATCAAGTATGATCGGGCAGCATAGACCTTTGCGTTTTTTGGCGTAGCTGAATTGCTCAAGCGTTTTCTGTCGTTTGCATCTGTTAAGCGCCTCAAGGATCGCTTTCAGCGCCTTGCGGACGTCTTCTTTCTTAACAAATTCCTTTTCGAGATACCGTCCGGCGTCGCTTGTTCCAAGGTCGGCCTGCGTTTCAGGGACGCGGGAGAACATTACAAGCGAAAAATTCTTGAGCTGTTTTTCAAGAGATCTTTTTTCTACAAATCTTTGGAGGAGTTTTCTTAAGTGTAATTTTTCTGCCTTTGCCATCGTCATACTCTCTCAAAGGGTTCAAAAAATTTTCTATACTGGTCCAGCGCGTACCGGTCGGTCATGCCGGCGATGTAATCGCAAACCACGCGGTGTTTACCTCTTTCCGCGATCTTCTCCTGGGCGCTCGGCGGCAATTGTTCGGGCCTGTCGATGTATACCTCAAACAGCTGTCTTAGAAAGCGCGAGGCCTTGCCTGACATGCGGACTACGCGATAATGGCTATAAAGCTTTTCGTTCAGGGCTTCTTTGAGCTGGATCCTTTTTCTGTTCATGCCCTCGCTGAAATCAACCACTCGCACCTTTTGTCTGTCCAGGTCTTCAATAGTGCCTATATTCAGATCCTTGATCCGGCTTAACGTGCTTTTGATGAGGTCCGAGACTTGCAGGTTGATCAGGTGGCGGATCATCTGGAATCTTTTTACTTCCTGATCGATCTTGCCGAATTTTTTTTCGGTCTCTGCGACTGCTTCTTCCCAGATGTCAATGCCTTTAAGGCCGTCCTCATCAATGAGCCCGCTTTTAAGCCCGTCATCGAGATCATGATTATCATACGCTATTTCGTCTGAAATATCAACTACCTCTATTTCAAGAAGCCGCGGACACTTTACTTCGCTCTTTCCCATCCTCTTCAGGTCGAAAGGCGTCGAATGGCGTATGATCCCGCACCTGACTTCGCGGGAGAGGTTCAATCCCGGAAAGTTCGGGTATCTCCACTCAAGCAAGTCGACTACCCGCAATCCGTGCGTGTTGTGATCGAACCCGCCGTGATGTTTCATGAGTTCTGCGAGAACGTCTTCCCCTGAATGCCCGAAGGGGGTATGCCCCAAGTCATGCGCAAGGGCGATCGCCTCGACGAGTTCTTCGTTTATGCGCAGCGCACGCGCGATCGTCCTTGAGATCTGCGCCACTTCGAGCGTGTGCGTAAGCCTGGTGCGATAATAATCGCCTTCATGATTGACGAATACCTGAGTTTTATACTCAAGCCTGCGGAAGGCCGTTGAATAGATGATGCGGTCTTTGTCCCTCTGGTAAGTGGATCGGTACGGGTGCTCTTCTTCCGGATGCTGACGCCCTCCGGATTCAGCGCTTTTCATCGCGTAAGGGGCAAGCCACTCGTATTCCCGCTTTTCTATCTCGTCTCTTGACAGGATTTTATTTATCATATTAATTTATAAAGTATAATATCATAAATCCCATAAATCCTATAGCGAAAATTAGGCATGTATCCCAGCTTACCTTCCGCGAAGTATCACGCTTTGCGTATAACCCCGCTACCGCGACTATGGTCATAAGCACGGCGGCCCCTGTCGCCATCACCTGGCCCGCCGTCAAGACACCCAGCAGCGGAGTTTTGCTCAGGAAATCAAGGACTGGTATGATCAGAACGTCAAAAAGATTGCTGCCGAATATGTTGCCGATCGCCATGTTTATAGAGCCTGCGCGGAGGGCGGCAAACGTCACGATCATTTCGGGAAAAGAAGTTGCAAGCCCCAGAAAAAGCGCCCCGGTAAACGTCTGTGAAAGATCCGTTGCGTTCACTATCTTCTCACCTGTGTGGGCAAGCCATACGCCGAGCGCCATAACGGCCGCGAGAAACAATATAAATTTAGACCACAACTTAAAAAAAGATTCTTCGGTTTTGTATATCTCTTTTTCTTCTTTATGATTTGTCCTTCGAACTATCTCAAGGCATACGATATACATTACCGCTATCAGGATGCTTTCTCCCCCTACCCGTCCAAATGAGGGGATTCTGACCCCCAGAAGGCGAAGCCCCGCGAAACAGAGAACGGCCAAAAGAAGCACTAAAGCGAAAACTCCCGTTAAACGCGTTATCCGTGACGCCTTGAGGAGTATCCTTCCCCTTCCCGCGAAATAGTCCAGAAAAAGCAGTATCATGAGGTTCACGATGAGGGATCCCACGATATCGCCGTAACCCAGCCCTATCTTGTCCAGGTAAAAAACGGCGGTGGATCCTGTCACGATTTCAGGGAAAGACGTTGCAACGGCAAGAAAGAACATTCCGATCAGGCCCTCTTCGAGGCGTGTCTTTTGGGAAAGAATAATGCCCTCCTTGCAGAGCTGGTAGGCAAAAAATATCATCAAAGATGAACAGACAACAAACTCGATCCAAACCATTTATTCTTCTTCCAATTTTATGATCTCCGCGCGCACTTCGCCACCTTCGATCTCGATGATGCCGATGGTGCGGTACGGCGAAAAGATCCTATCCGTGGCGCTGCCCGGATTAAAGAGCAGGATCCCGTCTATGGTTTTATTTATCGGGACATGTGAGTGGCCGAAAATGATGATATCCTGTTTTTTCGTGAATGATTGTTTCACATTTTCGATGATCTTCGAAGCCGAGCCCTTTCCATGCACTACGCCGATCTTCTTGCCTTCGGCTTCAAACGATATTTTTTCGGGAAGATTGTTCACGATCTCGCGGCTATCCATGTTTCCGTAGACGGCCTTTACCTCGGCTATCTTTTCAAGCTCTTCGAGGACATGCATCTCTACTATATCACCAGCGTGTATGATGAGGGCGCAATCTTTGAAATGCTCGTACACTTTGGGGGGAAGTTCTTTGGCGGTAACGGGAATGTGGGTGTCGGCAATGACTCCGATTTTCATAGCACCAGTTCGAATTTTCCGAATAGACGCAAAATCTCGTTAAGCTGCTGCACGTCCCAGACCCAGACGTTCTTTTCTTTCGCAAGAAGGAATGCGTTATGTTCTATCCCCTTCAAGGGCATGAAGACCTTTCTTGCGACTTTAGATTTTTTTGCGCCGGCGGTTTTCAGTCCGCTTAGATCGTAAATATCCTGTTCGTTCGCCCGATGGCCGTGCTTGATGTGGCACATCCAGCACCTGTCTTTCAGTCGGCCTTTGACTCCGGTGATAGTACCGGTAACGGGGCATATTTCAACTGAGTCAAACATCGGCAATTTTCGCTCATGCAGGCGTATTTGTATTTTTTCATTCCGGAAACTCTTAAAAAGGTCCAGGATGACTTCGGTCACGCTCAACGCGCTGAACCCGCAATAGTCCCGGTAATCCTTTTCCGCGAGGTTTTTGAACTCAAGATATTTGATGTCCAGATCGTCTACGACGGATTTTGTCTTAAGTGCGTATACATTCTTGAGCCAGTATTCAAAAAGCTTGTCGGAGATCTTATAGAAAACCCCGCTCCTGTAGATCAGGTCCATGTGCTGCAATCTCTGCAGTTTTTCTCCCAGGTCTTTGCTTTTTCTGCCGATGTTTTCCTGTATGGCCTTTGCCGTGCTGCCGCCATGCGCCATCGCGATGAGGATCGGCAGGTATTTCCTCCGTGATTTCTTTTCCAGGAAAAAATTAACGTTGTTGTTGAAATAGTGGTTGAGGACCCCGTTTGAATCGTACAACAGGTCTGCGAGGGCGTCTAGAAGACATTCTTTTTCGCCTTTCTCCCCGTTCTTCCTTTTCATCGTCTCAGAAAAACGCCTTGAAAACATCTCCAGGTAGAACGGGCTTCCCTGCGAAAGCTGTATAAGATAATTCTCTATGTTTTCACTGGATGCCGTGCCGGTGATCTTTTCCGATAAAAAAGACCTGGCCGTCTGGTTGTCAAAGCCGTTTATTTCCAGGATCTCAAAGTTTCCGAACAGAAGCGAAAGCTTCTGGGACAGTATGTCTTTTAAAAGGGTCTTCTGCGAGCTTGAAACTATATACATGGTGTTCTTCTGGATCATTATGAACTTCCCGAGTGTGTGAAATGGTTTTTTGAGATGAAAATTCGAAAGGTTATGAAACTCGTCCAGGATCACCACGCAGTTCTTCCCTGTTTCGGTCTTAAATATGGAAGACAGCCCTAATAGCTCCTCGAAAGCATCGTCGTTTTTCCTGCTATCAAGAAGACTGCAGACCCTTTCAATATGACGGACCGTATCGGGGACCAGTGGACGGCAGGCGTTCTTCAGGAAATCAAAATCTCCTTCCGGTTTCGCCCCTTCACCCTTAAGGAACTGGAATAAGAGAGACGCCATGACCCTGACGCAAAACGCCCGGTAGTCTTCACCCGACATTTCGATATACAGGGGCACGATGTCAGGTGTTTTCAGGTTAGCGAGAAAATGTCTCAGGATGGAGGACTTACCGGCAAGCATGGGGCCGGCAAGCGCGAGGTTCTGCCTATACCCTCCCCTTATCGCGTTCACTCTTTTATTAAGCGTTGCAAGTATTTCTTCTCTTCCAAAAAAATTTTTTCCAAAAACAGGTTCAATAAACATTGGTAAATTTGTCATTCCCGTCCCGCGCAAGCGGGGGTCAATTAAATAAAATAAGTAATATAAAAATAAAAATTGCAGGCGAAGAACATTTTATTTATTTTGGATATGAATGTCAACACATAGAAAAGATTTTTTTAAAATACTTTTCCTTTTAATTTTTCGATTTTTATCTCTTGACAAACAAAAAAATATGGGAGCAGGTTTCTGTATTCAATTTAAGCTACTACGGGAAACCTGCCCCCAAGCGACAAACTGAAAGGCCCCCAGCAAGGTCGGGTTGAACAGCATTCTATAACCTGATGTCGTGTTTGCAGACCTGAAAAACTTGAATGTCGGGAGCAAAACGTTTAAAAAGCGGGATCAATCTGTCATCATCGTCAAAAAAGATATCGATTCCTTCGTCCAGGCAGTACTCGATCTTCTGCCACACAAATTTTTGATAGTCGTCGAGTTCCGCATGCGGGCAATTGTCGACTTCGCCTTCCTGTTTCGGCAGGTGATGTATGGTATCATAAACTACGCCTGAGGAATTAAGGTCATCAAGCGTCCGCTGGCGGTCAAAATCCGTATCGGGGCGCGTGGTAACGACGTGGATCCGGTGTCCTTTCTCCTTAGCCGCGTGCGAGAGGAGGCTGAAAAAGACGGGCTGCCTCATAATGGTATCATCTACATCTAATCCGATCTTCATGAAGGACGGGGCTATTCACCGAAAATTTCGGCCCTTGGTTTTTTCTTCTTATGGCCGAGAGCTGCTTCCACGTAAATGATGCTGCTGAAATTATAAAACCTGCTTCCCGCAACACCGGATACCTCGACAAAGTCATCTCCCACTGAAGTTATCTTACCGACAAAGCCCTTTTTATCGCCTACCGATACGTAAACCTCCACTCCGTCCTGATGGAAGATCCTGAATACGTCTTCAAACTTAGCCATCGCCTCCTCCTTGCTACGGTCTCGCGCTTACTATGGTCAAAACTTCTTCTCTGAGCAAAAATAGAAATATCAAAAAAAGCGTAACTAAGACTGCAATCATTATTATCTGGTTTCTTTTCAGCTCCATAAACAACAACCTGCCTTATAGGCCAGTTAAAAAATCAGTGTCTGTCCCTATTTTTCCATAACCTTTATTCCATTGCAAGCTCTATTTCTTTACCCTGGTAAAATAAGGTAACTCTGGTTTCGGAGATCTTAATGACTTTAGCTCCGTCGACGGCGTCTCCCACGCCAACCATGGTATTGTTAACAATAGCTTTGGGATTCTGGCTGCTGTAAAATATTCCTGCCAGTTTGAACGGGGATTCCTGACCTTTTTCTTTTTTCTCTCTTTTCTCTCTTTTCTTCACCGGCGGCGAATACTTCGCCAGAACAGATTTCATGACCTTGTAAAATTTCCCAGGCCCGGCATATCCTCTGACCCTTTGGACAACAACTCCCTTGCCGTTAAGAAAAAGTGTGGTCGGATAACCCTTTACGTTATATTTTTGCACCAGGTTCCTATTGCTATCACCGTCTATCTTCACGCAGACAAAGTCCGCGGCAAGGGTGTTCACTGACCTGTCGCTATAAGTATCCTGGTCCATTTTTGTGCACCAGCCGCACCAATCGGTATAGAAATCAACGAGTACAGGCTTGCCCTCTCTTCTTGCTCTATCAAGTGCGATCCGGAGATCATAGAGCCACGCAACAGCACAGGCTGACCCTGCGAATATAGAACACAATAGAGCCAGAGAGATGATTATTTTGAGTCTACGACTTGCCATACAAGCAATTATACTTCCTTTGTGCGTCAGCGACAAATAAAAAGGCCCAGTTGCTTCTGGACCTTTAAATTCTGGAGCAAGGGGACAATTTTAGGAGTGTATGAATCCAAAGGAAAAGAAACAAAAATAAATACCTATGTGGAAAGGGGTGACAGCGAACGAAGCGAGGGGACAATTCCCCGCGCTTAATCTTAAGGAAAGTAAATACCTATGTGGAAAGGGGTGACAGCGGAACCCGCTTCCCAAAATGTTGGGCTTAGCGCCTAGAGGGGAAAACTACGTTTTCCCCTATGGAAAAATTCGGCGGTTTGAGCCCGAGCCCGCTAGGGCGAGGGGCCGAAGGTGACATCGTCCGATAGATGTCAGCCGAAGGCCCGAATTTTAATAGTGGAGCGAGCGAGGGGAATCGAACCCCCGTGGCCAGCTTGGGAAGCTGGAGCACTGCCATTGTGCTACGCTCGCTAAAATTTTGTCAGTTTTTCAAAGTGCCTGTATCGCCTGTTCACGTCTTTCAAGGTCGTCTTTGTGAGGCCTTCCACGCTGAACTTTTCGACAGTGAAAGACGCGAGTATGCTGCCGTAAACTAAAGACTTTCTCAAGGCCGCATCCGTCACCCTGGACCTCTTGGAAAGGTAGCCCATCATGCCGCCCACAAATGTATCGCCCGCACCCGTCGGGTCGCTTATCTTTTCCAATACGTACGCCGGGACCATGAACCTTAAGCCCTTAGAGAAAAAGAGGACTCCATGCTCCCCCTTTTTAATAACCACCATCTTCGCTCCCTTAGAAGAGATGTATTTCGCGGCGTCGAGAAGGTTCTTCTCTCCCGAAAGCTGTCTTGCCTCCGCGTCGTTGGCAAGAAATATGTCGACCTTCTTAAGAAGCTTTATTAGAGCCTTTCTTTTGTGCTCTATCCACAGGTTCATCGTGTCGCAGGCAACAAGCCCCGTGGGCTTTAACTGACGAAAGATCCAGCCCTGAAGCTCCGGGTCTATATTCGCCAGTAGAAGGTTATCCTTTGAGGTGACATTCGGTGTTATCTTGGGCTTAAAACCCTCGAAGACGTTTAGATGGGTGCTTAATGTCTCGGCGGCATTAAGGTCGTAATGATAGCGGGCTTTCCACCTGAAGGTCTTTCCCTTCTTTTTTTCGAGGCCCGTGGTATCGATATTCCTTTTTTCGAACAACGTGTAATATTTTTTTGGGAAATCCGTGCCCACGACGCTTATGATGTTCACTGGCGTAAAAAACGACGCGCTTAAGGAAGCAAATGTAGCCGACCCGCCGAGGACATCCTCTCGCTTTCCGAAAGGAGTTTCAACACTGTCAAAAGCGACGGAACCGATGATGGAAACTTTCATGTTATTTCTTTTTACCTTTGAGCAGGCTTTCTTCCGTGAGTTTGATCGAGCAATACTCGGCGCACATCGTGCAGATGTCTTCCGCGTCGGGTTTTGATCTTTTCCTGATCCTCTCAGGAAGCTCCGGGTCCAGCGAAAGCTTAAACTGTTTTTTCCAGTCCCTTTTGGCCCGTGCCTTTGAGATTTCAAGGTCCCGCTTCGCTGCTGAAGGTATTTTTTTCACGATGTCGGCGGCATGGGCCGCAATTTTGGACGCCATGACTCCGCGGCGGACATCGTCGATATCCGGAAGAGATAGATGCTCCGCGGGAGTTACGTAGCACAGAAAGTCCGCGCCGTGCCAGGCGGCGATCGCTCCGCCGATGGCCGATACGATATGATCGTAGCCGGGGGCCGCGTCCGTTACCAAGGGCCCTAAAACATAGAAAGGAGCCCCGTGACATACGGCTTTTTCAAGCTTTACGTTGACTTCGATCTGGTCCAGGGGCACGTGTCCGGGGCCTTCTATCATCACCTGGACGCCTTTTGCGAGCGCTCTTTGCTGGAGTTCGCCCAGAAGAATGAGTTCCTGGATCTGTAGGCGGTCTGTCGCATCCGCGATAGCTCCGGGCCGCAGGCTGTCGCCCAGGCTGAGCGTAACGTCGTAGCGCTTCATGACGTCGAGGATATCGTCAAACCTTGACAGGAAGGGGTTTTCCCGTTTGTTTTTATTCATCCATGAAGCCAGGAGCGCGCCGCCGCGACTTACGATATTTATTACCCGTGGGTTTTTTGACACAAAACGCGTCGCTTCAAGGGTTATCCCCGAGTGCACGGTAAAAAAGTCAACGCCTTCTTCAGCCTGTTTCTGAATGATCGAAACAAAATCTGCCTCCTTCATGGAGAGAAAGCTCTTTTTGGGCTCACATGCAAGTTCGTAGATCGGCACTGTCCCCACCGGGACCGGGCAACCGGCTAGTATTTTCTTGCGCATCTTCAAAAGAAGAGGCCCGGTGGAGAGGTCCATGACCGCGTCCGCGCCAACCTTGACGGCTTCTTCCATTTTTTTGACTTCTTTTGAAATTGCGGAATTGCCCGGCGAAAGGCCGATATTGGCGTTGATCTTGGTGGTCATCCCCTTGCCGATAGCGCAGGGTTTGTCCAGCTTGCGTTTTTTGTTCTTGGGCACAACGATATGGCCCGCGCTGACGCCCTTTTTGATCTCGTCTATCCCGGCGTCTTCGTCCTTTGCAGTTTTCTTTATGAGTTTTTCTTCGACCTGTATCATTATCTTTTTTTCATTATTTTTTCCAGATCCTTCACGGCTGCTTTTTCGATATCGTATATCCTGAAACGAAATCTTTTGAATTTCTTTGAAAGGTTCTGTCCAAAAAGTTTAGACACCTCTTCAAGGACGCGCAATGATTCTTTCGCGCGCTGGGTGTTGGCCAGGAAGAGGTCCACAAGATTTTTTCTTATCGTTTCGGACTCTATGGATTCCCTGCCGACGTCGTCTATGCTCCTGGAAGCCAAAAGCTCCTCGAGGTGTTTTTTTTGAAGGTCTTCGATGGCACCGAATATATCGTGGCGCAGTTTTTTAAGCCTCCGTGTCAGCCTTTCGTCCTCGGAAGAAAATCTTATAATGTCTTCGCAAACGCGTATCCCCTCTCTGGCCCTGTTGAGGTTAGCGTCTATGATCCTGTATACACCTTTATCCATTCGTTCCTTTTATCTTTTTAATAAGTTTTGTAGTCGAATATCCTTCCACGTACGGTATGATCTTGACTTCTCCCCCGTGTTCCTTTACGTGAGAGCCGCCCACAACATCGTCTTCTTCCCAGTCCCCGCCCTTGAAAAGAACGTTAGGGGTCAAAGCTTCGATCAGCCCTTTGGGAGTGTCTTCTTCAAAAACGGCCAAAAAGTTCACGCAGTCAAGGGCGGCCAGGACTTCCGACCGTGCCGCTTCGTCGTTGACGGGACGCCCGTCCCCCTTTATCATCTTCACTGACGAGTCGCTGTTCACGCCGATCACGAGAATGTCACAGAACATTTTTGCTTCCTCCAGGTACCGTATGTGTCCAAGGTGGAGGATGTCAAAACAGCCGTTAGTAAAACCGACTGTTTTACCGGAAGCTTTTTCCTTTTTGACGATATCCGCCAGATCTTCTCTGGTCTTTATTTTCTGTCGCGACATTTCAGCAAACCGTCTCTTCAATAATTTTACACAGAACGTGTATTATCGTTATGTGGGCTTCTTGTACGCGCGCCGTAACGTCGGATCTAACGACAATGGGGATATCCGCAAGGGGCGCCAGTTCCCCGCCGTTCTTACCGGCAAGCGCGATCACCGGGACTTTTTTCGCCCGGGCGACTTTAACTCCTTCAAGAACATTTTTTGAATTACCGCTTGTGGAGATCGCGATTATCACGTCTCGGCTCTCGGCAAGGCCTTCTACCTGTCGGCTGAAGATCTCATCGAAGGTATAATCATTAGCAGTAGCTGTCAGCGTGGAGGTATTCGTGCTGAGCGCTATGCACGGAAGGCTTTTTCTTTCCTTTTCGAACCGGACGAGAAGCTCAGCCGCCATGTGCTGGCTGTCGGCCGCGCTCCCTCCGTTGCCGAAAATTATCACCTTGCCGCCGCGCTTGTAGCACTCGATAATGGCCGATGCGGCTTCGGCTATTTTGCCGACGTTCAGATCGTCGGATATGAATTCCTTTTTTACGCTGAAGCTTTCGTCAAAAATTTTCCTGGCTGTTTCTTTGGCGTCCATGATCCTCTCCTGGGCGGATTTTATCCTATCCCCCTGAACGGCGCGCGGGGATGCGGTGCTTCCGCTTCTTCGATGCCTTCCGCCTCCGTGCCTTTGGCGATCTTGCTGATATTCATCTTTATGTTGATCTTCTCCTCCACGCCGATCATTTCGTTCAGTTTATTTTTCAGGACTGTCTGCATTTTTTCCGTTACCTCCGGGATGTTCGCCCCTGAAAATATCGCTGCGTCGCAGACTATGTTTATCCCTTTCCTTCCGGCGCCGACCCGGGAACGTATATCCTTTATCGCGGATATGCTGCCCGCAACCTTTCTTACGTAATCCTCGATCGCCGAAAGAGAGATCGTCACTTCCCCGTCGGGATTCTGAAAGGCGATTATCCGGTTCTTATTAAGCCTTCGCGCCACGCGGAAAGGCGCTGTTACGCCGATAAGCGCGAAGAGGCCGCCGACTACTCCCAGCGCTGCCTGAGAGTAAAGATTCTCTTTCGCGGCGTTCAGGGCTGTCGTCCACTGCTCCGCGGAAACAACGTTAGTAGCAGCTAAAAGAAGAAGCAGGCCCACGACCAGCATAAGTACCGCGTAAACAAAAACACATAATTTCCTTAACAAAATCATGATTCCTCCCCTTTTTTGGAAAACTTTTCAATAAAATGTGTCGAGATATTCCCTTTCTTGAAATCCGCATCAGCCAATATCTTCTTATGAAAATCTACGGTGGTTTTAATGGGCTCCACGAGGAATTCATCCAGGGCTCTTTCCATGGTCGTAATGGCTTCGTCGCGCGTTTCGCCATGGACGATCAGTTTAGCGATCATTGAATCATAAAAAGGAGATATCTGGTATCCGGCGTAAACATGGGTATCTACCCTTACCCCTCTCCCGCCTGGCACATAAAGCGCGGATATTTTGCCCGGCGAGGGCTGGAAATTGTTCTCTGTATCCTCGGCATTTATGCGGCATTCTATCGCATGGCCTTTTAGCTCGATGTCTTCCTGCTTTACCGAAAGTTTCTGGCCTGCCGCGACCTTTATCTGCTCCTTTATAAGGTCTATTCCCGTTACCATCTCGGTTACCGGGTGTTCGACCTGGATGCGCGTATTCATCTCCATGAAATAAAAATCATCACCATCAACAAGGAACTCGATCGTTCCCACGCCCTTGTAATCCACCGCTTTCGCGCCTTTTACGGCCGCTTCCCCCATCTTCTTGCGCATCTTCGCGCTTATCGACGGGGAAGGCGACTCCTCGATCAATTTCTGATGACGGCGCTGAATAGTGCAGTCTCTTTCCCCCAGATGCACGATATTGCCTTTTTCGTCGGCAAGGATCTGAAATTCCACATGGCGAGGCTCGTCTATGTATTTTTCGATATACACTTCGGGATTCCCGAACGCCGCTTCAGCCTCGCTCCTGGCGGTCATGAAAGCTCCTACAAGCCTTACGTCATTATGGCAAACCCGCATGCCTTTGCCTCCGCCTCCGGCGGAAGCTTTAATGATCACGGGATAGCCGATCTTTTTCGCAACTTTCAGCGCCTCTTCTTTTGTCTTTACCACGTCTTTTGATCCGGGAATAACGGGGATGCCGGCTTTTTTCATCGTGTCTTTCGCGGTCATCTTATCGCCCATCGATCTCATATTCTCCGGCGAGGGGCCGATGAATTTTATCCGACAGGATTCGCATATTTCAGCAAAATGGGCATCTTCCGCGAGAAAGCCGTAACCTGGATGGATGGCTTCCACGTCGGTTATCTCAGCGGCGCTTATGAGACTGGGAATGTTGAGGTAACTGCTCGACGCTGCGGCCTTTCCTATGCATATGGCTTCATCGGCCAGTCTGACGTGCAAAGAATCCGTGTCGGCCTCAGAATAAACGGCCACGGTATTTATGCCCATCTCTTTGCAGGCCCGTATTATCCGCAGGGCTATTTCCCCTCTGTTCGCTATTAATATTTTTGAAAACATGTTTATAAAGGTTCGACTAGAAACAATGGCTGCCCGTATTCCACCGGTTCAGCGTTCTCTGTCGCTATTTCGACAACTTTTCCGTCAACTTCCGCTTTGACTTCATTCATAAGTTTCATGGCCTCGATGATGCAGATCACGTCCCCTTTATGGACGACGTCGCCGACTTTAACGTACGGATCAGCATCAGGGGCCGGCGCGCTGTAAAAAGTTCCCACCATGGGAGCGGTTATTTCCTGGAGGGCTTTGCCCTCTTCGGCAGGCGCGATGGGTTCTTCCTGAGGCTTTCCTGTCGGGGCGGGGGCAGTAGTTATTATCTGTTCCACGACTCCCTGCGCCCTCTTGGAAAGTTTTACCTTTACCCCGTCCTGCTCTATCTCGACCTCGCTGAGGCCGTTATCATTCATCAGATCGACAAGCTCTTTTATTTTCTTGATATTCATACTAAGCTCCCTTTTTGTCGCAATTTATCACGCGCGCCCCGCGTACTCGCCCGTGCGGGTGTCAACTTTTATCATTTCACCGTTCTCTACAAAGAGGGGTACCTTTACGACCTTTCCGGTTTCCAGCGTCGCGGGCTTTGTCGCGCCCGAGACCGTGTCTCCCCTGAAACCGGGCTCGGTCTCCACTATCTTCAAGATCACCTGCATCGGAGGTGAAACGTTCATTATGTTCCCGTCATAAATATTCGCCGTTACGGTCATGTTCTCTTTCAGGTAATCTGCCGCATCCCCAACCTGATCCTCGGGGATGTGCACCTGTTCGTACGTTGTCTCGTCCATGAAACAGTATCCGTGACTGTCCTTGTACAGGTATTGCATGGATTTCTGCTCGATGTAGGCCTCGTCGAAAGAGTCATTCGGGCGGAGGGTCTCTGAAATTATGGATTTTGTAGAAAGGTTTCTTAATTTTGTCCGCACAAATGCCCCGCCCTTACCTGGTTTATAATGCTGGGCTTCGACTACCTCGTGAAGCTGCCCTTTATATGTAATGATCTTTCCCTGCCTCAGCTCTACTGCTTTTATCATCGCGTTAATACCTCGTACCCGTTTTTTGTTATTAACACCATGTCTTCCAGGCGAATACCCCCGACTCCCGGCATGTAAAGACCTGGCTCTATCGTCACTACCATGCCTTCTTTTAATCTTTCCCGGGAAGTCTCCTTCAAGAATGGGGCTTCGTGGATATCCAACCCTACCCCATGGCCGAGTCCATGGCAGACGTAATCGCCGAGATTGTTATTCTTAAAATATAAATTAGCTTCCCTTGCCAGGGCCCCTGCGCTTACCCCGGACTTTAACTTTTCTATGACTTTATCCTGTACGATGCGAACATGTTTCTTGAGAAGCCTTATTTTCCGCCCTATTCTACCGTCAGCCCATATTCTTGTCAAGTCCGAACAGTATCCTTGATGCCTTATCCCAAAATCAACCAATAAATGTTCGCCTTTTTTAAGGCGGCGTCCCATAGGGATCGCGTGGGGATACGCGGAATTTTCACCCGCAGCAGCGATCGTGGGAAAGCTATTTTCATACCCCAAGCCTCGCACGCGCACGTCGATCATTGAAGCGATGCTCCGCTCGCTCATGCCGGGCCTGATGTCTTTTTTAACCTGCCGCCAGATGCTTGAAGTGGCCCTTGCGGCCCTGCGGAGGATATTGATCTCCTCTGCCTTTTTTATTTCCCGGAGGTCCTGTATTATCGAATCTACGGGACATTTTTTAACTTCGGACAAAAACCTGGCTTTCGGAAGGCGGCTGGTCAGCCTCACATAGTCCGCCACGGAAAGCACTCGTGAATCGTATCCGATCCTCTTAAGTTTTCGGTCTTTCAGAAAAGAGGCGACACTTCCGTCAATAGATCCCTTTACTGCCGATATCTGCAGCTTCTGTCCCTTCAGGGCCTTTTCCGCCAGGGTCTTATTCATGGGATCCACGAAGTATGTCGGCGGGCCGCTCCTGGTTATGAGTATCACTCCGGGCGCGTAGAACCCGGTAAGGTAAATAATATCGTTCTGGCCGGTCACCAGTAACGCGTCTATGCCGATACGGGATATTTTTGCCTTGATCCCCTTGATGGCCTTTTCTTTCGGCGTCCCTCTAGCCGGCATCTATCATCTCCAGTAAAGCTTTTAGCCCTAACTTATAGCTGTTCTTGCCGAAACCGGTCACCTGTCCGCTGACCACAGGCGCTATAAGTGACTTATGCCGGAATTCTTCCCTGGCATAGATGTTGGAGAGATGAACTTCGACGGCGGGAACATCTTTCGCGCTCAAAGCGTCGCGTATGGCTACGCTTGTATGCGTGTAAGCTGCCGGATTTATCAATATGCCGGCAGCGTCCGTATCGCTGATCTTGTCCACGATATCCCCTTCGTGATTGGACTGGTAAAACTCCAGTTCAATGCCTTCTGTTTTACCCATTTTTTCGACTTCGGAATTTATCATGTCGATGGTCTCTTCGCCGTATATGCTCGTCTCCCGCTTGCCCAAGAGGTTCAGGTTGGGCCCGTTTATTATAAGTATTTTAAGCATTCTTATCCTCCTTCGGCACCTCAGCTTCTTCTACAAGCATGACAGGTATACCTTCTTTTATCGGATACTTCCTCCCGCACGAAACACACACGATCTTTTCTCCTTCTAATTTTACATCACCCTTACAAAAAGGACACGCTAGTATACTCAGCAGTTCCTCGTTTATCATTGTACTGACTCCTTCCTCCTGGCGGAGACACCCCACCAAAAATATATGATCCCCCCGATCAGACTTACCAGAAAAAGGAGGAATAGTAAAAGCAGACTTGCCGCAAAGGCGTTGTCTTTGCCCGTTAACGGCGCAAACAGGGCAACCATCGCCCCTTCCCTTACCCCGAGGCCGCCTAACGACGGGAACATGCTGATAAAAGTAACAACCGGCATAATCAAAAATATGTTACCTATCCCCGTGTCCAGCCCCAATGAACGAAAGAACATGTAGATCACTACAAAATATGTGCTCTGGGCAAATATTGATATGAGAAGAGCTTTACCGATCACATCCAGCCTGTTCCTGTAATCGTGAACTATGGAATAAAGTTCTTCCAGTTTTTCGCCCAGCTGCCGCATCTTTATCCGCTTGAAAAAGCGCTGCAAAATGCTTTCAACCGTCTTGTTTGTGATTATTAAAAACCCTACTACGCCCAATCCAAGAAATAAAAATATCATATTGCGGGCAAGCGGTATCCGGAAACTTTGCCAGTTAATAGCAAGCGCTATGGCAGCGATTATTAAAAAAGAATAAAGGCCGATAAGCCGGTCCATCAAAACGCTGGCATAAGATTGCATGCGTTTCTGATTGGTCTGCGTTGCGTAATGGGCCTTTACAACGTCGCCTCCTACCGCGGTCGGCATGAAATTATTGAAAAAGTAACCGATATACGTAAGCTGAATTGATTCCCAGATGGAAAGATCAAGGTTCTCCCCTTCAAAAACGATCTTCATCCTGTAGGATATGACCGACACCGTAATATTGAATAGACAGACCGCCGCCAGTATAAAAAGGAAATTACTCGCCAGCAAAGTTTCCTTGATCTGGCTGAATTCATCCCTCATGAGCCATATTAATAACCCTAAAAGGCTGAGGCTTACCCCTACCCTCATTAACGCGAATATCTTATTTTTCATCTTTTTTTCCGGACGTCTCAGCAACGTAAAGCATCCTCAGCTGGTGGAGAACCTCTTCTAAGCCTTTGCTCTCCTCTTCCGTCAGGTTACCTTTCGTCTTCTCCTGAAGCATGCCGATAACCTCGATAACCTGACTGGCGTGCTCAAGGTCCTTTTTAGCCTCTTTGGTCAGGGGATTTTTCATCGCCCCGAGGGCTATGAGCCCTTCCGCCATTAAGCCTGAAACAAAAACGTTAAAATTTATTTCCATGTCATTTCTCCGGTATTAGCATTTCCAGCAAAAGAAAAATAACTTTCTTTTTAAGTTCCTCATCTTTTTTTCGGCCGCTATCCCGCCCTGTTCTATTATTATCGGCGACTGTTCAAAATCGAATTGATCGATATTTCTAAGCTCTGGCTTTATAACAACATCGGCCCTCTTGGCCTGATACGTGTTCAGTTCCTCTCCCATGATCTGGACGCCCTGGAGAAAGGCCTTAAGAACGTTGTCGATCCTGTAAGTCTTTACGGCAAATCCGGGGTCTACCGCAACCACAAAAGTAGCGCCAAGTTCGTGCGCCGCCTTCGTCGGCACGCTGTTCCGGACCCCACCGTCAACGAGCAGGCGGCCTTCGATCTTAACGGCCGCGAAAATGCCCGGCCAGGAACAGCTGGCCCGTATCAATTTTACAAGGTCGCCCGAAGTATGAGTCTTCTCTTCTCCCGTCTCGATATCAGTAGTCGTCAGGGCAAAAGGGATCCGCATGTCTTCAAACCCCTTTACGCCAACGCAATCCTTGATTATTTCCTCGAGCTTATCCCCCTTGACAAGCCCCGTCGGATAAAGGCCGAAGTCAACTATATTTGCCCAATTGAATCTTGTCGCTCTTTTCTCAAGATCTTCGAGGGACATGCCGAGACTATACGCCGCGCCGATCAAGCTGCCGATACTGGTGCCGATGATCATATCAAAAGGCATATTTTCACGGCCGAATTCGCGCTCCATCACTTTAAGTGCCCCTATGTTCGCAAGGCCTCTCGCGCTGCCCCCTCCTAAAGCCAAAATGATCTTCCGTTTTTTTATAAATTTCATCGACACCCTTTAATAAATAATTAATCCCGCATAACCCACGACCTGGAACGTGTCGCCGGTTGCTTCACCGCTATCGGTATACCTGACCAGCTCCGCTTTTTTTGCGTCCAGCTTTTTGGCGGCCATAAGCATGATCGCCACCGGAATACAGCCGCACATCGAAATATCTTTCTGCGCCACGGTCTGTAACAGGCCTTCGGGGTCCAGGTCAATGATCTTTTGTATAGCCAGATGGTCTTTCTTTTCCGCGCTTTCGCGCGTCTCAAAATGCGTCATATCGCTTGAAGCTATGATCACCGCATTTTGGCCTGTTTCCGTTATTGTTGCGGCCAGGGCCTCCGCCACCTCCTGCAACTGGGCAAGACTACCGTATTGAACGGTTATAGGCACGATCTTCGCGCCCGGCGCGGTTTTCTGGATAAACGGAAGTTGGACCTCTACCGAATGTTCGAAAGCGTGCGCCTCTTTGTCCTCTTCCAGCAGGCTCGTTTTTTGCTTCAAAACGGCGATAAAATCTTTATCAACCTCTATTTCCCCGAGAGGCGTCTGCCATGGTTCCGCGCTCAAAGCAAACGGCGCTCCATAACCGGTATGATTTGGGCTCAATATGATATAAGTCGCTTTCGGCTTGATCTTCGCGAAAACTTCCCCCGCAGTCGCGCCTGAATAGATGTAACCGGCGTGAGGTGATACGGCTCCTATAGCTTCGATCTTGCTGGATGAGTCCGGGACCATTTTATCTAGGTCCTTTTCCAGAGCTGCCTTAGTTCCGGGGTAAAACTGTCCTGCTACAGCTGGGGTTCTTACCATGGGCCACCTCCCATTTTTGGATTTATATATAATATATAATTACCACCCATAAGTCAAACCTAATTAGGGTACACTTTGAAGCTGAGTTTTGGGACAGTTTGGTGTTTGATTTTGCAAACGGTACAAGTTAGCGCTTGGTGGAATGGATGATGACGGTCGCGCTTTTGGAGGGGTCGAGCACTTCTTTCGCGACCTTCTTTATTTCTTCCATAGTAACTGCTCTTATCTTATCAGGGTAAAGCTTATAGTTGCGGTAGCCCAGGCCGTAAAGTTCGTCCAGAGTCATGGCCATGGCGATGGATGAATTGGTTTCCATGGAACTGGCGTGTTGGGTTATAAGGCGGTTTTTGGCCGCTTCCAGATCCTCTTTACCGATGGTCCCGTCGGAAACTTTTTTGACAAGACCGAGAGCTTTCTCTCTAATGCCCTTTATGTTTTCTTCGGTAGTCGCGACGTATATTAAAAAATAACCGGGTTCGACTGCCGGTATCGACAGGGCTCCGGAAGTATAAGCAATTCCTTGCTTCTCCCTGAAGGCGTAAAAAAGAAGGCCGTCAGAGCCGGAGAGAAGCGAACTTATCACGCTTAAGGTATACCTGCGGCTATCCGATATCTCAACCCCCAGAAACCCCAGGAGAAAAAGAGCCTGCTCTCTCCTCATCGTCAGGTCTTCCTGCTTTGGCCTTGTCAGTGGCGTGACCTTCTTTGATTTGATCTGTTTTGTCTCGCCTCCCCATCCCTGGAATCTTTTCGTAATGTCGCCTACAACCGCCTCAACATCAATATCCCCTACGATCGACATAACGGCATTCTTAGGACCCCAGTATTTTCGGATAAAATCCAAAACATCTTCCCTCGAGAACCGCTCCATTGTTTCGACCTCTCCCAGGATCCTCATGCTGTATGGATGATCTCCGTAAAGCTCTGAACGGAATTCAATGAGTCCTTTGTCAAAAATATCTTTTTCCTGTTCCCTTATCGCGGCGATTATCTTCTTCTTCTGCTTGCCCAGTTCTTCTTCGGGAAATCTCGCGTTCTTTACCACGTCCTCGAAAATGTCCAGTCCATCATCCAGGCTCTCGGACATAAGATTTATGGCAAGACCCATACTGTTCACCCCACTGAAAGCCCTTACCCCTCCGCCCATCTTCTCTATCCCGGGAACTATCGCGCTCTCGCTTCTTTTTTTTGTCCCTTTCAGTAAAGTAGAAGCGGCAAAATTGGACAAACCGTTCGTTTTCATGCTTTCCGAGCGAAGTCCTCCCGGCATTGCCAGGCTGACCGATACAAGCGGAAGATCGTTCCGTTTCCTGGCGATAACGCGCATGCCGTTATCAAGCTTTACGAACTTTTCCGTCGCCTTCGTTTCTTCTTCCTCTTTCTTCTCTTCCTCTGCGATTGCCTCCTGGTACAGCTGGCGCGGCAAGAGGATCACTGTTGTCGAATGTTCGGCGGTAAGATACTGCATGGCAACATTCTTGATCTGCCACTTGCCTACCTTTCTTACCTCTTCCACATATTTATCGTAAAACTCGGGGTCACCCGTCATGATCTGCGAGCTCGTCATGGAAGAAGTCACTCTTTTGACGCTTTCGTGGGCGTGCAGATAGTTCGAGATAACTATGTTCTTCGCTCTTTCAATCTCGGCGCTATGTACCTTGCCGGTTTTTAGCTCGTCGATAATGGCGAATATCTCTTTCCTTGCCTCGTCGAGCTTGTCAGGCTCGCCTATTCCGGTAATGACGAATATTCCCGGATATTTGGGGGTATAGTTCAGGCTGGAAACTGTGTACAAGAGCTCTTTTTCTTTGACCAGACTCTTGTACAGCCGCGAGTCGTTCCCCTCCCCCAGAAGAATGCTCAAAACGTCTCCCGCGTAAAGGTCCTCTGAATAAAGACTCGTTGTGTGGAACCCTATCGCTATGTAGCCGACAACGACTTCCTCGGGGAATCTTGATATCCTTTCGTCAAGCTGCCTCGGCTCCGGGGCTACGCCTGCCTGCTGCCAGACCCGGCCTCTCTCGTAATCTTTGAAATTATCTTCCGCCGCCTGCAGCGCCTCCTCGGGCAATATGCCGCCCGCGATACCGACCACTATCCTGTCAGGCGTATAGACTGCACGGTGGTAATCTATAAGATCCCCGCGCTTAAGGCTTTTAAGCCTGTTTTCGTATCCGATAATAGGATACCTGTAAACGTTTTCTCTGTAAGCCTGGGAGAACAGCAGCCGCATCCGCTTGCTGGTCGGCTCGTCATTGTTAAGCCTGATCTCCTTCAGTATTACTTCGCGCTCTTTTTCAAGCTCTTCATCGGTGAAGACCAGCTCCATGACTACATGGGTAAGAAGTGTCAGGGTTTTTTTGAAATTTTCCTTCGGTACGATAATATGGTATTCGGCCGAATCCATGCCGGTAGACCCGTTAATTAACCCGCCCATGGCCTTGACCTCTTTGCGGATATCCTCCGCGCCTTTTTCGCGGGTCCCTTTAAAGATAAGGTGCTCGAGAAAGTGCGAGATGCCGGTTCCGGCGTATTTTCCCTCATTTGAAAGGCCTGAAAGAACGCGTACCTGGACTGTGACAAGGGTCGAATCGGGAATATATTTTGTAACTATGGTCGTCCCGTTATCCAGGACAAGCTTCTGGGTGCCGGCCGCGTATTCTTCAGCTTTCGCGGATGAAGAAACAAGCAGACAAGCCGCCGCAAATATTAAGACTGTTTTAAAATATTTGATAATCATTTAGATAATTATACACCGAAAACGGATAACCTAAAACCTAAATTATTTTTTATTGTTGTCTTCCTCCAGCCTTCTCGTGCGGATCATACTCGTGTGGTGAGTGATCTTTATCGCCAGATCATCGACGATCGAATATATGCAGGGTATCACTATAAGTGTAAGAGCTGTCGCAAATACGAGCCCCCAGCAGAGAGCCATAGCCATCGGGACAAGGAACGGGTCCTTCCCGCCTATACCATAAGCGACCGTGGAAAGTCCGCCCGCTGTCGTGACTGTCGTAAGTATTACGGGCCTTAATCTCAGCTGGCCTGCCTTGACAATGGATTCCTCCCGGCTATGGTCGCTTCTTCTAAGCTTATTTATAAAATCCACCAGAACAATGGAATCGTTAACGACGATACCATTTAAGCCTACTATCCCCATTATCGCCATGAAAGATAGCGGAAGGCCATGAAACAGGAATGCGATAATGACCCCGATGAGCCCGAATGGGATCGCGAGCATAACGATGACGGGCTGAACTAAAGACCTGAAAAAGGAAGCCAGTATCATATACACGACCAAAAAGGCAAAGAAGAACGCCATAAGAAGAGTTCTTAGCGATTCCAGCGTTTCTTCCTGTTCCCCTCCGTATTTAACGGTGTACCCTACATACCTTTGGGGAATATCCTTAAACTTCCGCTCCAGCATGGCATTGATCTTGAGCGACGTTGTCTTGTCTGTATCAATATTGCATGAAGCGGTAACCACACGTTTACCCTCAAGGTGTTTTATTGTCGTGGTCCCGGGAACTTTTTCAATTTCAGCCACCTTCTTCAACGGTATTAGATTGCCGAACCTGTTTGCAATAAGTATTTCATCAAAAACATCGAGGCTGCCGGCGTCTTTAGCTTCAGCGAACCTGATCGTCACGTCCGTCTCTTCTTCGGCTTTTATCGGTTTTATCTTAGTCGCCACATTGCCCTGAAAAACTCCCCTTATCGTCTTTGCGATCTGACCTATTGAAACACCCGCCATGGCAGCCTTATTCCGGTCGACTTTCACCCTTATTTCTTCTTTGCCCGGTTTATGGTCCCAGGTTACATCCGAAGTTCCGTCTATGGTTTTAAGGTAATCCATATATTCTTTCGCTATCACATCAAGCGTATCAAAATCCTCCCCCCGTATCCTGGCTTCAACGGGTTTACCTACAGGCGGACCGGGATCCGGCGTGTCAAACCTCAGATCGTCAAAACCTTTAATGTCTTTTGTTTTCTCGCGCATTTCGGATATGATCTGGTCTACCGTGCGTTTCCTGTCCTGCTCCTGCGTAAGATAAACCGTGATCTGCACAAGATTGCTTGCCATACCCGAGAATGGATCCTGCCTGTCTTCTTCTATCTTGCCGACCGTCGTCACGTACGTATCAAGCTCTTCTTTCGGCAGCCGGGCAACAATATCTTCCACAGGCGCAATGAGCTCATTGGTCTTTTCGAGCGGCGTTCCTATAGGGGCTTCGCCTCTTATGAAGAAGAAGTTTATCCCGGTACGCGGAAAAAGGATAAATTTCAAAACGGTCCCGGATAGAACACCGCAAATTATAAGTACAATTGTAATACCCGCAAGAACCTTGTATTTTCTTCTTATGGCTGCTTTTACGACTCTCGTATATAAGCCAACCAGATTCTTAAACCAGGGCATTTCTTTTTTAAGACCGATGGGCTTGCCGGAAGCGTCACGCCTTATCTTGACAAAGTCAGCTAAGTGGCTCGGCAATATAATAAGTGCCTCACCTAAAGAAGCAAAAAGAGCTATTATAACAACAGTGGGAATGTTTCTCACAAATTTGCCCATAAGCCCTGACATGAAAAGAAGCGGGGAGAACGCCGCCATTGTAGTAAGAACCGCCGCGACGACCGCTCCCTGCACTTCTTCGGTGCCTTTTACTGCCGCCTCTCTCGGTGGGATTCCTTCTTCCATGTAGCGGTATACATTTTCCGCAACTATAATGCCGTCATCAACAAGCATCCCCAGAACAATAACAAGGCCGAACATGCTGATCAAGTTTATCGTCATGCCCATTGAACTCATGACAATAAATGTTACAAAGAACGAAATGGGTATACCCAGAACCGTAAAAAACGCTACGCGCTTTTGAAGAAACACCATCATTATTACAATAACGATAATAAGAGCGAACCAGGAATTGCTTCTTAATACGTTGAGCCTCCTCCTGGCATAAAAAGCGTAATCATTGACATAAGAGATCTTCAGGTTAGCAGAAATTCTCTCCAGGTATCCTTTTTCCTGATCCCTTATCTGATCGACTATACTGAGGGCGTCACCTGACTCTTTCTTCATGACGATCAGATTAATGGAACGCGTCCCCAGGGTCTTATTGATCACGTCTTCATCCTTGAAGGTATTTTCAACGCTTGCCACGTCTTTAACTTTCAGCCAGTTGCCCGCGTCGTTAGCCCTTACAATAACGTTTTCAATTTCTTCGGCATTTTTAAACTCTCCTGTTGTTCTTATGCTGTACTCGGTAGTTTCAGTATCAAGTTTTCCTGCCGGCATGCTTACATTGCGCGATGCAAGGGCGTTTTCTATCTCGTCGATCGAAACGTAATAGTCACTGAGTTTTTTGTGGTCAACCAGGATCTGCACTTCCTTGTCCCTGTAGCCGCTTTTCCTTATGCGCGCTACTCCTTTAATTTCTTCGAGTTCATCCTCAAGGACATCGGCATAGTTCTGCAGCTCATGCTCGTTCATCTCTCCGGAAATAGACACTTCTATAATAGGATACTGTTTGCTGGTTATTTCTGTAACTACCGGATCGTCCACATCCCTCGGCAATTCCTTGACCCTGTCAACCGCGCTTTGTATGTCTCTTACAACCTTCTGTTTATCTGATTCGTCGGGATCGATCTTTACATATATGAGTGATGTGCTGGCCGCCGATGTCGAATTTACCTCCTTAATGCCGTCTACTTCTTTAAGCTCTTTCTCGATCGGGACAGTAATAAGCTTTTCTATGTCCTCGGGCGTCGCTCCGATATATGAAGCCGTCACGCTTACTATGTCAAACGCCACATTCGGAAAAACCTCTCTATTCATGCCCGTTAATACGATCGCACCTATTATCAGTATCAAAACTGATATAAGGTTCACAAAAAGCGAATTGTTTATACTGAACCTTGAAAGACTCATAATATATCCTCGTATTTTTTAAGTATTATGTTCATCGTCCTCTCAAGATCAACTTTTGCTTTTCTCTGATCCAGAATAAACCGCGCGTTTTCAAGCGCCGCCCGCAAGAGGTCCTGCTGGTAGTCTATAAGCCTTTTTGCATTAGATCTTCCGTATTTGAACCTTTTTTCTTCCTCGGTAAACTTACTCAGCTCAAGCCCTAAAGCCTTTTTCGTGAAAATGACACTTGCCTGAAACGCGAGTGCATCATTGTAGGCGTTGCCAATCTCGGTAATGATTTTCCTCTCAGTTTCTTTAAGGCTGACTACCGCTTTCTCTTTTTCATATTTGGCTTTTTTGTATTCGCCGCGTGCGAGATTATTCTCAACCGGCATGGTAACTTCGACCCCTACGAACATATAGGTATTATCGGCCGTCGTCGTTTTACCGAATGCCTTATTAAACTCTCCTTCAAGACCATTCATCGCCAAAGTGCCGATAAGGTCTATCTCGGGCCACTTCATATTCTCTTTTACTTTTAAGTCCAGGCCCTTGATCTCGATGTCTCTCTTGCGTATAAAATAGTCTCTTCTGTTTTCGAAAGCACCTTTAAGGCAATCTGAAAGATCTTTATCTATGGGGTCCAGTGCTAATTCTTCAGCGAGAACAATATGTACATCTTCATCTGTGTTCATTAAAAACTTAAGATTCTCCCTGGCGCGGTTGTACCTATTGTCGGCGACCAAGACCTCAGCCTGGCGAGTGGCAACATTACCTTCTGCGGCGTATAGATCCACTCTTTCTATTAAACCCAGATCATAGTTCTTTTGCTGGGCTTCATACAGGTCTTTGGCTTTTTCAAGAATTCTTCTAAAAACATTAAGAGATTTTTTTGCAAAAAGGACTTCCAGGTAAGCCCTCTCGACGTCAGCTATGAGAGCTTCTATTCTGTCTTTTTCTTCAAGGCCGGCGTTCATGATGGCCAGCTTTGTGATCGTAACACTGCCGCGATCCGCATAACCGAAAAAATTCTGTCCGACTGGCTGCCTTGCTTCAAGCGAAAGCTCAGCATTATGTGAGGGATTTTTTGTGATAAAGACGGAATTATTCCAGCTTCTCGTATCGCCCCATGTAGCGGTTAGTTCAGTACCTGTCGGCAGCTCTTTTGTGACGCCCACTGAATAGGTATTTGTTTGATTGTCATCCGGCGCAAATACAGACACCTGCTGCCTCTTGTCTTCCGCGTATCCAACGTTACCAAAGAGGATCGTATCAAAAACTGCAACCGCCGGCATAAGATCCGTCTCGGCGATCAAAAGGTCCAGTTTCGCCATCTTTGCCTCGAAGCTGTTATAAACAGCAAGCCTAACGCACTCCTCAAGAGAAAGAACCCGCGCATCCTTCTGGTGGGCTTTATCCTCTTCAGCATCAGCTTGAAGCGGAATGCTCCAGGTCAAAAACAATACCTGGATCAACAAACATGTAACAAGGGCTTTTTTCTTCATTATTTCCTGCTTAGTCCGTTATAAACCTTTTCTATCAGGTGAAGGTACTCCCTTCTTTCCTTTTCGTTAAGAACCGAAAAGAGTTCATTCGCCATGTGATGCCTTTCGGTGTTTATGTTTTTAATAGTATCTTCTCCCTTTTTAACAAGAGTCACCCTTACGACCCTTCTGTCTTCCTTCGAATGCTCTCTTTTTGCTAAACCCTTTCTTGTCATCCTGTCTACTATGACGGTCGCAGCGCTCGTCGTGAGGTTCAGTATCCCGGCGAGAAACCCCATTGTGCACGGACCTTTTTCCCTGAGCGCGTCCATGACGATAATGTCCGGGACGGTAAGGTTACCCTTGGTAAAAATACCCTCCTGGCGCTTCATGAACTCCCTCATAAGACGCGGCATTATCTTAAGCATTTCCTTCCCAAAATCGAATTTTCCGGCCTTTTCCATCTCAACCCCCTTAAATCGTTTGATATTTCTTTTCTTGAATATTTAAATGATTTAACTATTTTCTAATTAAAGTATATCCCATATAAGTCGGGATGTCAAGTTGTCATTCCCGCGAACGCGGGAATCTGGATTATAGATCCCTGCTTCCGCAGGGATGACAACGGGCCGGGAATGCCGAATAAGGGGAATTTAGCTGGAAGCGAATTTTATGGTAAGTGAGAACGTAATAGGGGCGTTTCCCATCTCTACAGGGAACGGCGGGAATGGTTGGGCCCGCCTCAGGGCACGTATAACCGACTTTCTGACATCTCTTGAAAGGTTCGAGAACGCTTTATTGACCCGTGCGAGACGGCCGTCCCTGGAAAGTGTGAACACAACCTCAACCATGCCGTCCTCGCTGGAAGATCCGGAAGAATATACCCTCGCCCGTATCTTCTCACGTATAAGGTTGAAATATTCAAGATATGCTTTCTCCCTCTCTTGCTGCATCTTTTGGGCGGTTTCACGAGTCTCATCGGAGAGATATAGCTCTTCCGGAGACGGACTATCCATGACCGTAACATCAGAAGCCCGATCCTTTTCGTCGTCCTTCATATTCTCATCGGCTTCAGCAGTTGAATGTATTTCCTCTTCTACGGCAACAGCAGGATCGTTTATCAATATATAGTTCAGTTCAATCACCTCGGTTTCCAGCTTTTCTGCCCTATCCGATACGAAGTATGCCGGCGCTATCACGGCAATGTGCGCGACAAGCGATACAGTAAAAGCTATTCTGAATAATGGGTTTGTAAACATTTTTTCTAAAGATACCGTAAGCTATAGCTTACGGCCCTGTTCATCTGTCCGTCAGAACTTAAGCGTCCCCTCCAGGAAGAAGTTCATCCCCGGAGCTGGATAATAATTTATCCTTCCATTAGTAGCGTTACGTACGCTGTAATTATAATACTTCTCATTGAAGAGGTTATTCACTCCCCCTCCTACCCTGAAATGTTCGTTTTCGTAGAAAAGGTTAACATCAGCCGTAAAATACGGCTTAAGCGGTTTATATATGTTCTGCTGGTCGTTTATACAATGCCTCTCTCCTACGAACAGGCCTACAAAATTGAAAGTAAAATTCTCAAAGAAAAAGAGCCTCATACCCAAAGCCCCCCTATTAAGCGGGACCATCGGTACGTGCTTTCCGTTATAGGTATCATCCACGAACTTTGAATACGTAAAAGCATAGTTGCCGAAAAGTTCTATATCCTTATTTACTTTCGCTTTTGCGGAGACTTCAAGCCCCTGGTGCCGGGTCTTACCATAGTTCTCGTTAGCGCCTGTACCGAAAGCCCCGCCCAACGGGTTATAGTATAGCTCGTTCTTCAGGTTCATCCAGTAACCGGTTATATCTATCCTGGCGATATCTCCTATTGTCTGCCGTACCCCTACCTCGTAGTTCCTTGATATCTGCTCTTTGAGATTAGGATTAAGGGCCCCCCATACTATGTACTCATCGGTCGCAGGGAATCGAAAACTAAGGTTATGCGTAAAGAACACTTCTGAATTTTCCATGTACTCGTATATAAGCCCCAAGTTGTACATCCTGGCGATCTTGGTCTTATCGGTATCTATAGTAGGGTTAGGGTTCCATCCGGAAAGGTCCTGGTAATCCAGATCGTATTTAGCATATTCATACCGCAACCCCCCGACGAACGTAAGTTCGGGTAATACAGAAAAAGAATCCTGCCCGTACCACGCGATCGTATTCTTTTTAACGGCAGTGATATTCTGTATCGTGTTCGCCGCGTTGAAAACATCCGAATCGTTCTCTTCCCGGTAGCAATCAATCCCTGTGACGAATTTGTTGCCGAAACTGAAAATATCCCTGTCCAGGACATATTTTGGCGTTATCCCGTAGGTGTCTATTGTTGACCTTCTTATGGGATTCCATCCCATATTAGCACCAACGAAATTAGAATAAGCGTATCTCCTTCGGTAAGAAAAATCAGAGGATACAGTGCCCCAGTCACCGAAAGTTTTGTCGAACCCGCCGACAAGATTCCAGTCCGTGTTCTTCGTATAATCGTCACCGAAAGACGAGAACTTACGGTCATGTGCTTCCTGATCAGCAGCTGAAAGCGCTCCCGGAAGGCCGTATTCCGCCTTATGCCAGGACTGGCTCACTTTCAGGGAAAACTCGGGATCCACTTCATAAATGAGCTTTGAAGCGAAATCCCAGTTCCTAAAATAAGTGTTGTTGCGGTACCCATGAGTAGCTTTGCGTCCGCCCGTAAGGATAAAGCTCAGGTTTTCGACCTCTCCGCCTACTTCCACTTTTTCCTCGTTCATATCGTAGCTACCGTACCTCTGGGTGTACCTGACATATGGCGTTCCCTTACCACTTTTTGTAATGATATTGATAACACCGCTAACGGCGTTGTCTCCGTAAAGTACCGCACCTGCACCACCGCGTATTATCTCTATCCTCTCTATCTGATCTACCGGGATCTGCGTCCAGTCAACTCCGCTTAGATCCACCTCGTTAACACGCCGGGCATCCACCAGAACAGCAACGTTCATCTGAGACTGTTCACCGAACCCGCGTATATCCACTTGAGCGGTCGATCCGTTCCCTGCCCAGTCCCTGACAAATATACCGGTCTCGGACTTAAGAAGACCTATTGTGGTCTGCGCATTTGAATTCTCGATATCTTTTCGCGTGACCACCGATACGCTTGCAGGTGTCTTGCTTTCAAGCTCGTCCGAACGCATGGGCGTTATGTATATCGGATCCAGTTTGACAACATCCGCATCATCTGCCTTTACTTGCGTAGAAGAAAAACATACTCCAGCAACTACCAATAATATTAATTTCTTAAACATTTTCTTCCTTCCATTTGAGATCCCTCGACTCGGCCTATCGGCCTCGCTCGGGATGACATTAATAAAAAACCCCTGACACATTCGTCAGGGGCTTCCGTTTTTAAACCCATTTATTGACCCATTTTGCCTCCGCGGGCTATATGGATGCTTTACACACAGACAGGTCTTCTGACTCCCGGTTCAACCTACTCGCCCTGGCCTTCCCGTATTTTCTACAGTGGCTTGTTTTGGGCTTTCGTCACCAGTTACAGCGGCGGGACCGTGTCCGACTTTCACGGACTTCCCTATTAAGATCTCCTTCTTCGCTTCGCCCAGGATCCCGAGCCAAGCGAGGGATGATCGCCTGCGTGATCTAAAAAATTATTCTGTCAAAAGAACAGCGCGGTATTTCTCTCCGCCAATAAGCTTCCTTGCAAGTTCATAAGAACCGAAAAGCACGACCGCGAAAAACAAATTCCCCGCCAGGGTATTCCTGAAAAAGGGAATCGCTTTAACATAGCACATTGCAAAACCTTCCCACGTATGCGGATACCATGCCAGCCATACACCGAAATTCGTTACTACAAAAAAGAAAATGGCGGAAATGAGAGAGGCCGCGATGATATTGCCCGGCGTTCTGTTCTCCTTCAGCCACAACCCCATAAACCCGATAACGATAAACGCGCCCCAAGTGTAAAAAACCACGCCATGAAGTCCGATGATCAGATCACTGACGATCATGATCGCCAGGGGTACCCATGGAACTATTCGCTTGTCCAGGTAAGCCCCCGCAAAAAGCGCTATGGCGGCAATGGGCACAAAATTAGGCATGTGTGGCACGAGCCTCATTAAAAAACCGAAGATAATTAGTATATAAGCGATCATGGTATCTCCTTTTTTGTAAATAATAGCGTATAATTCCTTTTATGTCAAATAGATGCCCGCCCCGTTAGAAATTCATTTTCTAACGGGGCGGGCATGACACAGGCGTTAACCGTTCATGGCGAGCACTTCCATGCCGGCAAGGCTCAGCCCCATCACCACCAGGCCCGCTATAGCAACACCGCAGATAATAGCGGCAAGCGCGTATCGGAATCTTATCTTGAAAAGCGTGGCCGCTACGCATCCTGTCCAGGCGCCGGTAACCGGCAGAGGTATCGCAACAAAAAGAATAAGCCCCAGGGCCTCAAACCTTTCTATAAGAGTGGCCTTTCTTCTGGTCCTTTCGAACAGCCAGTCGAAAAACCTTTCGAATATCTTTATGTGGCGCAATCTGTCCGCGATGGGCTGGAGAAAAAAGAGAAGCGGAATAATGGGGATCAGGTTTCCCGCAAAAGACAGCGCGTACGCTTTTAAAGGCGAAAACCCCATCGCCAGGGCAAGCGGAATAGCCCCTCTAAGTTCCGAAATAGGCAACGCGGCAAGTACCACTACCGCAAGCTCTTTATTCATCGCCACAAGTGAATCCGTCAACTGCTCAACCATCTAATCTCCTCCTTCTGGCCTGGTTATAATGGTCAGGTTAGATTATTCGTGCCAGCCGTATTTTCCTATTAGCGGTACGAAGATGCAGCCGCACAGGTTTTCCTGCGTATATTCCTTGCCTTTTTTCTCGATCGAGACAAGCATCTGGCTGTACAGGGTCCCGACGGGAATGACGAGCCAGCCCCCTTCAGCGAGCTGCTGCAGCAAGGGTTTTGGCGCATCGGGAGCGGCCGCCGTGACAATTATACCGTCAAACGGGGCTTCTTCCTCCCATCCCCCAGTCCCGTCGCCGCATTTAAAAAAGATATTTTTATATCCCTCTTTTGCGAGGACCTTCCTGGACCCCTCAAGCAGGCTCTCTTCCCGCTCGATGGTGTAAACCTTGCCGCACAGTTCCGCGAGGATCGCCGCCTGGTAACCGCTCCCCGTGCCTATCTCAAGGACTCTCTCGCCACCTTTGAGCCTTAAGGCCTCCGTCATGAGCGCGACTATGTACGGCTGCGATATGGTCTGACCGGCGCCTATCGGAAGCGGGTGATCCGCGTATGAACCGATATTATAAGGAACGGGTACAAAATGGTGCCTCGGGACCTTTCTGAACGCGTCCAGGACCCTCGCATCACTGATCCCTCTGGGGATCAGCTGGCGGTCAACCATCAATTTCCTTTGTTGTTCGAAGTCCATTTTTTTCTATGGTGATATTTCCGGACAAGGCCGAAAAATCTCAGCGTGTCATGAACGGGGTGTATGCTGGAGACCTCTTCCCCGTATATCGTCCGTATCGGGACTGATTTGATCTTCATGTTTTCTTCCGCCGCCTCGATGATGATCTCGGACTCGATATCGTATTTATCACAGGTCAATTTCAGTCCTTTTAAAGCGCTCACCTTGATAAGCCTGTAACCGCACTGGGAATCCGGAATACTCTGTCCGCATAATTTCGAAAGTACCCAGGAAGTGAACTTGTTCGTCCAGTACCGCGAAGACGGCATGGTCTTCGTTTGCATCATGCGGTTACCGATAACAATATCAACGTCTTCTGTGCGCGTCGCGTCCAAAAAGGCGGGAATATCCGCGGGGGCATGCTGGCCGTCGCCATCCATCACGATCAGCCACTCGTAGTTCGTCTTATCAATAACGTGCTCTATCCCCTCCCGGACGGAAACCCCTTTGCCGAGGTTATCGGTATGCCTTATAACCATTGCTCCGTGGTCCAGGGCTTCTCTTTCGGTGTAATCGCTTGAGCCGTCGTCTACGACTAGGACAGAAAGGGCCATATTAACGATGTCCTTCACGATCTTTCCGATCGTTCTGGCTTCGTTATAAGAAGGGATAATAACTATTGTGTTGCCGGTTCCTGCTTCCATATCTCCTGAAAAGCGTACCACTGATCCGGATATTTCCGGATAACGCGTTCGAAAATCGATATATATCTTTCCATTAAATTGTGGAGGTCTTTCTGGTAATCCCCGGTTTGCTCGGGTACTATCGGTTCTTCAAAAGAAAGCTGAAATTCATCGTTCTTTTTGCGCACACACGCGCAAACAACGATAGGAGCGCCTGTTTTCAGGCTGAATACCGCGGCTCCTTTCGGCATAGCCGTTCCCTTACCGAAGAAATCCACAAATTCACCGCTGGAAGTGTAATCCTTGTCCCCGGCTATGGCAAGTACCCCATTATCTTTGAGCACGGTAAAACATTGCCTGAGCTGTATGCCAAGCGGTACGACTTTAAGGTTATTTATGCTCCTTTGCTGTGTGAAGAAATCATCGACCCGTTTATCCTTGTGCTCAAGCACTACAGCTGTTACCGGATACCCATGTGCCGCGATGATCGCCGCGCCAAGTTCCCAGTTTCCGAGATGAGGAGAGAGGGTGATCGCCCCCTTGCCGCCAGAGAGACACTTGTCCAGGTTGTGTATCCCGACCACTTCGATCTTTTTATTGAAACATTCCGGAGTTAATTTTGAAAATTTGAAGAAATCGGCAAGATATCTGGCAAAATTACGGAACACACCCCTGATATGTTTATTAATAGTTCTTTTGTCCGCTTTTTCCATAAGAACCATTTTAAGATTTTCCGCAAGACAGTGCCTGTCTTTTTTTGAAAAAATATAGTAGCTATAAGCGGCCGCGTCTGCTATCCAGTAACACGCCCTGATGGGTAACGTCCTTGTCAGATAAAATCCTATAACGTAAAGTTTATATAACATTTTAAAGCCCCTGAAACGCCAGTTTCGCTATATCCAAAGAGCTCTCCGGCTTTGAAAGCTGGGCGGCCCTTTCGCTCATCTTAAGAAGCGCGCCGTTCGAGTTAAACAGGCTGTTTATCTGTTCATGAAATCCGCTAAAATTATCTATCTCTACCGCCACGCCTTCGTTGACCAGATAGTCGGCATTCATTCTTTCGTGCCCGGGAATAGGGTCGATAATAAGTATGGGCAATTTTTTCACAAGCGCTTCGGCCATCGTAAGTCCTCCCGCTTTAGTGACTATGGCATCTGAAGCCTCCATGAGCTCGTCGATGTTTTCCACGTATCGCAAAACTTTCATGTTTTCTGCCGTGCGCCTTGCGACTCTTGAAAGTCGGTTATAAAGCCTCCTGTTCTTGCCCGCTATGATCAGAAGCTGATAATTATGCCGCTCGTCCGCCAGGAGCTGTTTGACGACCTCTTCCATCGCCCCGATCCCCTGACTGCCGCCCATGATCAATAGCAGCGGATCTTTGCCTGAAAAACCAAGTTCTCCTCTTATGCGCCGCTTGTCATGGCTGGTCCGGAATTTAGGGTCGACCGGTATACCGTATATCTTGAATTTCTTCCGCGGGACCCCTTTTGTCTCCAGCTTATGAGCTATTTCAGAAGACGGGACAACGTAATAATCGATCTCATCATAAAGCCAGTATGAATGCGGCGCGTAATCCGTAAGGACACCTATCAACGGAATTTTACTGCCGGAAGTTTTCTTGTAATCCGCCACCATCCCGCACGGAAACGCCTGCGTGCAGATGACGACATCCGGTTTGTGTTTTTCCATAAGTCTTTTTATCTTGGACATATTGTATTTATGTATGGCTCCCCTGGCCGTTTTTGTCTTTTTAAGCACATCGGGATTATCGTAAATATTCCCCCAAAGTTCAGGCCTCTTTTTTATGATCTCAAGATATGTCCTGTTTACTATCTTTCCGAGGATAGGATTAGTATACTCGATGGCGTTGATCAACTTCACTTCTGTATCGCTGCGCGTCAGACACAGGCCCTTTTCTATCGCCCTTGCCCCGTGAAAATGGCCGGAATATTTTGATATGTAGAGGATGAGGGCTTTTGTCTTCATACTTCCATTTCGAGGACTTTTTTGATGCGATCTGCCGCCTCTTTAAGCCTTTCTTCATCCTCAACGAGCGCAAAACGAACGTATCCTTCCCCGTATTCACCGAAGCCCGTCCCGGGTGACAATACCACACCCGTTTCCTTTATTAGCAGAGATACGAATTCCATGGACGTCAATGCGCTGTATTTGTCGGGTATTCTCGCCCAGAGATAGAAAGTAGCTTTCGGCTTCGGAACGTTCCAGCCGACTTTCGCCAGGGCGTTCACCATGACGTCTCTCCGCTTTTTGTAAATAGCGACTTGTTTTCGGACGCAATCCTGCGGCCCTGTAAGCGCCTTTATCGCGGCGTACTGTATAGGCTTGAACAGGCCGAAATCAATGTACCCTTTAGTCTTAGCCAAGGCGCCTAATATCTCCGCGTTCCCGACCGCGAAACCCATCCGCCATCCCGCCATATTATAGGACTTGCTCAGGGTGTGAAATTCCACGGCTACGTCCCGCGCGCCCGGAAGCGATAAAAGGCTGGGGGCCTTGTACCCGCCGAAAACTATATCCGAATAAGCCAGATCGCTTATGAGGATGATCTGGTTTTTCTTCGCGAAGGATATGGCCTTTCTGTAAAAATCTTTTGAAGCAACGGCCGCTGTCGGATTGTTCGGATAACTCAGGAACATCATCTTTGACTTCTTGAGCACCTTTTTCGATATTTTGTCAAAATCAGGCAAGTATCCGTTCTCCTCACTTGCCGGGAGGTTGTGGAGAATCCCGCCCGCGATGATCACGCCGTTAAAATGAACCGGATATGACGGGTTCGGGACCAACGCTATATCATCGCTGTTCAGAAAAGCCAGCGATATATGCGCGATCCCCTCTTTTGAGCCGATGAGGGGAACGACCTCCGAATCAGGATCAAGCTTGATGCCGAACTTCGTCTTATACCATTTGGCGATCGCGCGCCTCAGTTCGCACTCGACTTCATCTATCGACCGTGAGTAGCCGTGGTTTTTCGGATCATGGGCCCTTTTGCAAAGTTCATTGACCACGTGCGCGGGCGTAGGCTGGTCCGGGTTGCCCATTCCCAGGTCTATGACATCGAGTCCACGTTCTTTGGCCTCCTTTTTCAAGCCGTCGATGATCGTAAAAAGATATAACGGCAATCGTTTCATTCTGTTGGCTTCTTCCATTTCAGCTCCTGTCTTCCTGTATTTCTGCTATTGCTTCGTCTGTTCTGGCGGTTTCGCCCTCTTTTTTGACGATACTCGTCAAAACGCCATCGCACGGTGATGGGATATCAAAAGTCGCTTTATCGGTAGTGACCTCCACGAGGTCTTGGTCTTTAGCGACGCGGCCGTTTTCAGCAACGTGCCATACTGTTATGACCGCTTCACTGGACTCTCCCGATAGTTCCGGCAAACGTAATTCCACTTTCTATTCCTCCATATTCCGCGTTGAGGTCTGCGGCAAATTGCTCGGCGAAAACGTGCCTGGCCTCATCCATATCAAGTTTGCGGCCCATCACTTCTTCCGCTGAAGTAACTTTTATGTCCGTTTCGCCGCAAGGATGCATTTTAGAAAAAGGGTCAATATCATTATTTATGTTCACGCTCACGCCGTGGAACGTGACCCACCGCTTTAGGGCAATGCCTATGAAGGCTATTTTCTTTTCCCCGGCCCACACACCCCGCCGGTCTTTATTTCTTTCGGCCGGGACCCCCATGCGGTTTAAACTTTCCGTAACTGTCTTTTCCAGGAAATCTATGAAGAACGAAACGTCCTTCTTCCTTTTCTTTAGATCCAGCACCGGGTATAAAACAAGCTGCCCCGGAGCGTGGTACGTTATTTTTCCGCCGCGCCCGGTCCGCACAACAGGGATACCCTTTTTTTCGAAATAGCCGCGGTCAATGGAGCTTTCCTCCCCGGAAATGCGCCCAAGCGTCACGACCGGAAAGTGCTCCACGATGATCAATGTGTCCGGGATCTCACCTTTAAGCCTTTTTTGAACAAACTCATTCTGCAGCTTTAAAACGTTTTCATACCCGGCAACGCCAAGATCACAGATTTCCATTTTATAATATCTCTTCGAATCCACCGTGCTCCTTGAAATACTCAATAACCCCGCCCTTATCCAGGAACTTTCTCATGATATCGGGCACGGGCTTGATCTCTATGTTCAGTCCCTTTGAAAGGTTCCTGACGACGTTCTTTTCCAGATCGAGCTCCAGCTCGTCCATGTCATCAATAAAATTTGTCTCGCATTCAACGAGGCACAGCCCCACGTTGAAAGCATTGCGGTAAAATATCCTCGCGTAGCTTTTCGCGATGATCGCTCCGAGCCCGCTTGCCTTGAGGGCTACAGGCGCCTGTTCTCTTGAAGAACCGCAGCCGAAATTCTCGCCCGCCACGAGGAAGTCCCCGGTTTTAACTTTTTTGTAAAAACCTTCTTCCAGGTCTTTAAAAATATACTTTGCCAGTTCCTTTTCGTTCTGTATCCGAAACTTATATCTGCCGGATATTATGTAATCCGTGTTTACGTCATTCTGAATTCTTAATCTATGTGCAAAATTTGCCACCTCTTCCTCCTCTTTGGTTCTTTACGGAAGTCTTCGCTTGTGTTCTCTTGGATCCGCGATCGCTCCTTCCAGCGCCGTAGCTGCTGCCGCGGCGGGGCTCCCAAGGTATATGCTCGCGTTTGGATTGCCCATTCTTCCCATGAAATTCCTGTTCGCTGTTGAAAACGCGTTTTCTCCGTCTGCAAGGACCCCCTGATGTGTTCCGACACAGGGCCCGCACCCCGGGTTATTGACAACGGCCCCGGCCTCGACAAAAGTCTCAACGTACCCCTTCTTTAGGGCATCAAGATATATCTTCATCGACGCGGGGGTGATGATCAGCTTGAGCCTCGGAGCGATCTTTCTTCCCTTTAATATGTCGGCTGCTATTTTAAGGTCTTCCAGTCTACCGTTCGTACAGGTTCCGATATTTACCACATCGATGGGGGTTTTCAGAACTTCTTCAATATCGCAAACGTTGTCGACCGTATGCGGCCTGGCGACCTGAGGAGACAACTCCGACACATCATATTCAAGCACCTGGGCATATCTGGCATCGGGATCAGCTTCAACCGGGCGGGGCTGCCTTTCCGAATGTTTCTTTATCCATTCCAGGACTTTTTTATCCGCCTCCATGAGGCCGCACTTGGCACCCATCTCCACGGCCATATTCGAAACGGTAAGCCGCGCATCAACGCTAAGCGCCTTGACCGTAGATCCGTAAAACTCAACCGCTTCATACATGGCTCCGTCAGCTCCCACGTCACCGATAATGTGAAGTATTATATCTTTTGAGAACACGCCTTTTGGAAGCTTTCCCTCAATAACGATCTTGATCGTTTCGGGGACCTTGAACCAGTTCTTGCCGCTGGCAAGAGCTATTGCAAGATCGGTCGAGCCCACACCGGTCGATAAAACATTGATCGCTCCGTACGTGCAGGTATGCGAATCCGCGCCCAGGACAAGATCTCCGCAGACCACATAACCGGCTTCGGGTACGAGCTGGTGGCATACACCGCAACCGATGTCAAAGACCTTTACTTCCTGTGCCTTTCCGAAAGACCTGATCTTGTCGTGTATCGCGGAAACGCCCATATTGGGGCTTGGCGCCGAGTGGTCGATGACCATGCAGAATCCGTCCCTGCTAAAAACCTTTTCGACCCCGAGTTTGCCGAAGCTGTCGATGATCATACCGCTTGTCCCGTCCTGACCGAAGCAAAAATCGATATTCGCTATGACAATATCGCCCGCCTTGGCTCTTCGCCCGGAGTGTTCCGATAATATTTTTTCCGCGATCGTTTGCCTCATGCTTTCTCCTATAATTTATTTACCCAGTCCTTGATCCTCTTGACGCCCTCTTCGATCGTTGCAAGGTCTGTGGCAAAACTTATCCGTATATACCTGTCATCGCCGAAAGGCCCTCCGGGGATGACTGCTACCTTTTTCTCTTCCAAAAGTCTTTTCGCAAAAGTCATCGAGTCCAGTCCGCACCGCGATATATCGCAAAACAGATAAAAAGCGCCTGCCGGCTCGAAGGGCTCGAGCCTTTCATCTTCCGAGATGCTCTTGATCAACGCGTTCCGCCTCTTCTCGAACTCTTTCCTGTTCTTTTCCATTATTTTCTCCAGGCCCTCCCTAAGGGCACACTCCGCAGCCGCCTGGCTTATGGAGCACGGGTTCGAAGTGGAATGACTCTGGAGCGTTGTAACCGCCTTGATGATATCCTTATCGCCTGCCATGTAGCCGATCCTCCAGCCGGTCATTGAATAGCTTTTCGAGACGCCGTTCACGACAATAGTTGAAGCCTTCATTTCCTCTGACATTGCCGCTATGGAGAAGTGCTCCTTGCCGTCGTAGAGAATTTTCTCGTATATCTCGTCGCTCACGACAAGAAGATTATTGGCGAGACAGACTTCAGCTATCTTTTCAAGCTCTTCACGGTCATAAACTACGCCCGCGGGATTTGATGGGCTGTTGATAACAAGAGCTCGCGTTCTATCGGTCAAGGCTGATTTGATCTCATCAGGACTGACCCTGAAACCGTTCTCTTTTTTAGTCTTTACGATCTTCGGCGCGCCATCGGCCAGTTTCACCATCTCCGGATAACTTACCCAGTAAGGATGGACGATCAGGACTTCATCCCCGGGGTTCAGGGTCACCTGGAATAGATTGTACAGAGAATGCTTTGCCCCTACAGATATCACGATCTCGCTTGTATCGTACTTTAAGCCGTTATCCCGGCTCAATTTATCCGAAATCGCCTTCTTAAGAGATACGGTTCCGCCGGCGGGGGTATATTTAGTTTGCCCCTCTTTTATCGCCTTTATAGCAGCTTTCTTAATAATGTCCGGGGTGTCGAAATCCGGCTCACCCGCAGCAAGTATTACAACGTTTTCGCCTTCGGCAAGCATGGCTTTAGCCCGTGAAGTTATAGCAAGAGTAGCTGAAGGCTCTACAGGTATAATTCTTTCCGAAAGTTCCATGCCATCTCCTTTAATAAATAAAAATATTTTAGAATAAATTAAAATATCATACTCTTACTGATATTACAAGAGGTAAATGATATGTGCTGAGTTTTGATTTTTTAACGATTTTGGATCGTCCTGATTACGCGGACTGTAGATATAGGCTTGCGGTCCGTATTTGTTCCGGCAAGTCATCGATGGGCATCCTAATTATTGGCGGTAAAGCGTGGTATATGGCGAGGTCCATTCTCGTCTCCGAGCAAGAACTTAACATAAGAGAGAGGGTGTCCTCATTAATGGTAAACTTGGGGGATCTTACTTTGAAGATCTTGTATAAGTTTTTGAGTTTTTCGATTATTTTGCTCTTTAATTCGTCCAATTCTCCCCCACCCCTTCTTTTTGCAATAACAAGAGCGGCCTTACATAACCCTATCGCCAGGGCAGCTTCGAAATTTCGAAACGCGACCCTGTTATTCATAACGGTCGTGAATTCATCAAGCGCAACCGGGTATTGATCCGTTCCCAGCGGTATCTTATTTTTCCTCATCCATTCCAGCCTTGTTTTAGAGCATATGGGTACCCGTATCGCTCCGGGCTTTATTTCGGTGTTAATACGATCTTGAAAAAACTCCTCGACTTTCAGGCCGTCGCAAAACAAAGGCGCCTTGGACGCTATTTTCCCCTTTAAAACATCCTTCAAGTCATCCCACGTAGGCGCATTTGCCATGTCGCGCGCTATACCGGCCGGAATATTTTCCGATCCCTTATAATCGGGAAGACCAAAATGAAAGTTCACGTTCTTATTCTCGGCGCACGAGAGTATTAAGCTTGCCCATATATCCGCGTATTCTTCCATATTTTTCCTTGTTATCAAGGAAAGATCCACTTCAATATCTACCGGGACCAACTCTTCCTTTTCTTTCGAGGCAGGCGTTAATTCACCTTGCGTAAGGTCATACACATAAATCGGCTTATCCGATGAGGGATCCCTATAATCGCGAGGCGACCTCAGGTCGCGAACAGTTTCCATAAGCATGTGGTCGGCTTTGGCTAATAGATCCTCAAGGGCTGTGAGGGGTCTTTTGTCGGTCATCTTGCCTTCGGAATATTTTAACCTTGTATATCCAAGAGCCTCATCAAATGATTCCACGATTACTCTCCCTTTTTCATCTGTCTTTCCCCTGGCCAGTTTTTTAGTGGCATCCATTCCCGTTTCAAAGTCATCCGTCACAGTTGTCGTGTGAAGAAGAAATTCTATTTCCTCCACGGAGAGAAATGACAGTTTCGACTCATCAATCGCTCCACTATCTCTATCCTCACGGAATCTTGGAAGGCAGTTCCTATACTGCACTAGAAGCAGTTCATCATACGAGATCTCCGGCCACCTTTCTTGTATGTATTCCGTTGGGATGAAATCAAAATCCCTGTCTCCATAGTTCGGTTTTCCATCTCTGTCGGTTATAAATATTTTTTTGCGCAGACCATCGTCTCTATCGCATAGTTCGTGTTTGATGGTAGAATCTCTGAGAAGTTTTAGTTTTTTACCAGACAGGCCCATTTCACGGGCTATTAAACTGATGAGCTTTAAAGAATTTCTCAAATCTCTCCTTAAATGAATCCATTCCTCATTTACATAGTATAGGACCTGCCCTACCCATTCTGTCTTAATCCGTAACAGGCTCACTTCAATGTCTACCGGCACCAGCTCTTCCTTTTCTTTCGAGGCAGATACGGCTCTCGCCAGAACAGGCTTCACATCATCCATCAGGTTAACGCTCTTGTTGCAGGACCTTTTTATCCTTGCTGCCCTCTTCCTCATGCCTCTCGGTGTGGCTTTCGTTTCTGTCGGTTCGGCGGCAATTTCAGCCGGCTCGGTGGCAGGTGGTTTCACCTCTTCAAATTCGACCCGCGTGTCTTCGCTTCGGTGTACCAATAATATGGCGTTTCCGGTAATAGAACCAGGATCGGGTATAATGATCCCATTTTTTCTTAATTCGCCTATAGTCGTTTTTATTATAATTGGTTCTTCCCCTTGTTCGCCGGTATCCATATAATGACATGCATGATTAAGGCCACTTTCGCCAAGAGCCCAATTAGATCTAATCCCGTTCGTTCCCGGGAAACCCGCAAATTTTCTGAAAACGCTACGAAAAACAGGGATATCGTCAGGATACAGTTGAAGATACAATAGTGTCCTCGTAGCGGTTATTTTCTGATAAAGTGATAGCGTGGATTCCCCACCGTTTATATACACCTTCTCCCAATATTTATAAATTTTTTCATCTATTGCCTTCTGATCCATATTCTGCCCTGACAATACCTCGTTAATCAGACTATCCACATGATCCATATCAACGTATTTGCCCGCGGCTTTATTTTTTACCGCTTGTCTTAATTTTTTAATCCCGCCTTCATCATATAGCAAGGTATTGACAACTCTTCTCTCTCCCCGTCTAAGAGTTTCTATAAAGGGCTGGAGGATTGTCACTAAATCATCGGGCCCTGAAATTTCATGAAAAACAGGAGCAAGCATCCTTATGGTCTCAAGGACCTCTTTAACGCGAAGAATGTCCAATCCTACAGGATAAGTTTCGGCTTCGGCGGCGGGCTCGACCGGCTCGGTGACGGACTCGGCACTTCTATCCGGTGTTGGCTGCTCAGAAACTATTCTATTTTCTATTCGCTTTTTCAAAAGCCTTCTGAATATCCATGCAATACCTATAAAAGCTCCAAGCCCCATGACGGCCCTCGCCCACCACGGGAGAGCCGCAAAGAGTCCCATACCAAGAAATACCGCTACAGCCAGATCTTTAGCCGTTATGCCGGAACCTGCGCCGCTGCCACTCGGCTCGTCCGGCTCGGCGGCGGGCGAAGCCTGGGCCAACTGTGCTTTAAACACGTCTTTGGCGCTTTTTATGGCAGGATGCGACTCAAGCACTACTTGGTATTTATAATCAACACCGCATATATTCATTGGTGGCTCACTTACCATTTCGGAATCAGGAAGAGCTTCACCGTCATGGTACATCCTGACTACTTTAAAAACGTTTCCATCTTTATAAGGGACTATGATAGATCCGTCTTGAGCCTCAAAGGTCCCTCTAAAAAATACGCCTGTGCCTACCGGCTCATCTGAGCCATCATAAAGATCCAGTGCATCGCTCATTTTTTGCACTATAATTTCTCTCGGTGTGCCTCTGTTTGATATCAATGTCTCGGCAACAACCTTACATCTACCTAAAAATGCAAGTTTTTCAAACGGAACAGGGTCGCTATCAAGATCGGTCCAAATATATATTCTATCCGCGGTCAGAACACCTCTTTTGACGATCTCTTCTGCTATCTTTTTACAATTTTCGCGATTGCCGGCAAGAACAAACTTGAACCTGTTATCTAAAGAATTAATGCGTATTTTGCCCCACATTAATTGTCTTATAACTTCACTCACGCCTTCTTCAAAACTTGCCTTTTCATGCAATATTTTGTCGGCGTTTACCGTATATATCTGTGGATACGTTTCCTGTGAAAATGCAGGGTGGTCTTTTAAAAGACAATACGCTGCCCAGTCAAACATGTCATCATAATCAAAATGCGAATACGTATTTTTTTCCATTTTCTCTAATATTTCCCTGGGATTTCTTTCGGCTTGCTCAAAATCTTCCTGCGTAAATCTAGCTATATAAGAATCGTCCTGATCTCTCATAAAGCCCTCAATTATATCCCGGGCCTTTTTATTTAACGCCTCGTCCTTTATTATTTCCACGGGTATTCCACCGCTTTTCAGAAGGGCAAAACTTCTTCCTTTTTGAGTCGGGTCAAAATATCCTATTACCACTCTTCCCACCCTGAAGTTGTTTCTTTCAGCTTTCGCGCAATGATAGCAGTTTTCCACACTTACATACATAGTGCAATCCCGGGGATCCCACCCTCTCCTTATGGCTTCATTTAAGGACATAGGCTCAAGATGGTTATGAATTCCGTATTCGGGTATTTTCTCCCGCTCCTCCAAGAGGATCTCTTCGCCTGTCTTATTATTTACAAGCATCAACACAATAGTAAATTGTCCATTTTTATAGCGCCTTTGTGAAACTTCCAGCACTTTTGCCATATAATGCGCGTCTCCTTTTTCTTCAGCCGGCTCGGCGGCGGGTTCCTCAGAAGAGGAATCTTCTTCGCTGGCTATGGGAAAATCCATATCATTCAGCACTGCATCCAGGGATATTTCTTCTTCTGTCCCAAGCTCTGCCTCAAATCCGTAAAATTTATCGTTAGGTATAAATTGTTCGTCTTTCCTCGATATATATCCCTTAACATAGCGAGAGGGTATAAAGTCCTTTTCCTTAAGCTTAGATTCTCCTATCGGAATCTCTATAACTAACACGTGGCTGCTTTTCGTAAACCCTTTATCATAAATCCCTTTTGCTGCCAGTTTTTCCCTAAAAGTGGATAAAGCTGTCGATTCCAGTGTTCTATCTTTCAAAGCTAACCCTTTTGTAAAAGCAGCGCTTATACCCTTTTCATCCGTGCCAAGCAGAAAAACAATGCTGTCCTGGGTGCTCGGTATCACGTCTTCGATTTCTTGAGCCTGTATCTCCACTCTTAAGCCTTGCTTGTGTGCCCATCTTGCATGATCGATTATCAGGCGTTGTCTTCGTAAAAGCTCTTCCCGAGAGATGCTTCTATCGTTCATCCATTTTCTTAACTCTCTACCGAGATTACGCCTGGAAGTATCCATTCTTATTATGATCCCCTTTTGCACGGCGAACACGGCCCATGAATGTAATTCTCTAAGCTCATGTTGAGCCTTGGGTTCGTTTCTGGCGTAAACGGCATATTCGCCCCTCCCGGCATGGTCTTTTTCAAAGCGGTCATCTATAATAACCAGGATACGGGTATATCCGTCTATCCTGATCTCACCATGGGAAGTCTTGATCCATTGATCCGGCCTTCTTTCTACTACTTTCCTCAAATCGTATCTACCGTCCCGCCGTTTTTTCGCGCCTATCTCTTTAGCGATGCTTTCCATGACTCCTGCAAACTTACCCTTCTCGTGCAAAGCCTCGTGTTCAGCGCGCGTAAACACTTCCTCGCCTTCGCTTGAAATGCCAAAATCTTTCGCACGTTTTCCTGTCTGGGACGGTTTTTCTTGGCCTGTTCCCGGCTTGGCGGTAGGTTCAGCTGGTTCGGCAGCGGGCTCGTCCGACTTTGTGCTTGCTGATCTTCTCATGCGTAAAATCACAATCGCCAGGCCCATCCAGGGAAGCAACAGCCACGCAGCAGATGAGCCTGTGCTTGCGCTTGCGCTTGCGCTGCAGCCTCCACCCGAAGAGTAGTCAGGCGCCGGGGGCACCACAACCTCGGTTGACTCATCCCAGCCGTGGATATCCTGTGCGTTGGGTATAACAAATACGGCGTCCTCCCAGAAAAACGCTCCCTCGGCTTCGCTTTCTTCGTAGATCTGCTTTATTTTCCATAAGATATTTGTCGGCTCTACTTCTGTATATATGACCGGTTTATCCATCGATACCGCCTCATCAAGAGGATAGTCTGCGCTCATGTAGTCGTAGTAGTGAATTGAATAAAAGTGCAGGTCAAGACCCGTCCAGTAACTAGCTGTTCCTCTATTTTTCGCGCCCACGGTAACCTTTGTGTTGGGGTCTTCTATGCGGATCATATCCACAATAGCAGCAAGAAACGCTTCTATTTGAGGGATAGTTATGCCTGTTTTCTCAACGCAAATGGATGGCTCGTTCATTACGTCCCACGCAGCTATTACATCGTTATTGGCATACCTTCTGACAAAATCTGCTATAAGGGTAAGAAGCGCGGCGCGCTTTGCAGGATCAGTTATAAGGTCGGGGTGTTCTCCTACCGGGTATCCGCTCTCATCTAAAACTCCGTCAGCCACCGTGCGATCAAGCAAGACTGCAAAAAGCTTTATACCCAGCATTTCTGCTGCTTCGACAAGAGCATCCATATCATCGAACACATGATTTATAGAACCTGTCTTTGTAAAACCAGTAGGCATTCCGCTGCCATCAAAAGTAATGCCGCTTCTTAAGTCGCAGAAGAGAAATACCCTGACATATCCGCCCTTCCAGGGGCTAAGTTTACGCAAAAGTTCGGCCCTCTTTGCCGGTGTGGAAAAACCTTCATGACTTTCACCGTTGGCTCCAAGTCCGATGTCAAAACCGTAATTACCCCACGGGAGATTGGCTCCCCTCTGAAAATCCTTCCAGCCGGGAATCATGGTCTCCGGGCTTCCTCCCTGGGCGTGATCGGTTCTTTCCAGTGTTCCGTCCGGATAATATACAAATTCTACTGTAGGATTCCATGAGGGGTCATAATTATAAGTTGTTACTGTGCCGTCCGGTGCAACCCGAGTATTGGGATAGCGCATCGCCCCATCTACATGATCAGTATAGAGGGAGCCATCGACTTCTGTACCAATAGCAAATTCAGCATTAGGCTGAGGCGGCACGAACTCTTCGGTCTGCGCCTGAGCGCTTTTAGCCGGCGCGAAAAACATTACAATAGCGAGAATAATAGCACCTATTCCTGTCCACAGAAATCCTGGACTGCCCCGCCTTTTGCGCTTTCGAGCGCTGTCATTTTTTGGCGCACTGGTCTTGCTAGTCGGCTTCGCGGCGGGCTTTCTTCTTAATGCTCCAGCGATCCATGCAAGCAAGCGTTTAGCCTTGAGCAAGAATAACTTAACTACATAACGGGCTCCCGTAAACCTCTTTGAAGCTTGCTTCTTCGTGGAACGCAACATCTCAAATATATTTTCCTTCTCTGCAACTCTTGCCCGCCGTGACAGCCACCTTCTAGCTCTTTTGCTAAGCTTTTTCTTCCCGTCGCCTATGCCTAAAGCTCCCGCTAACCTTATCTGCGCATCCTCGCTAAGACCCTCAAGCAATGTTTTACCCAGATTACCCTTTTTGGCCGTTCGCCCTGACTCTCTTCTTTTGTGTATCGTGTCTTCTCTTTTCGCCATGCCTAACACGCCGACTAAATATCCGGGAATCTCCTCGTGCACGCCTCTTTGGATATGAGCCAGTTCGTGCTTTGCCACTAATGCTCTGGCTTTTTCTCCGCTTTTTATTGCAAATGGCAAAGATATGTGGATCCTGTTTCCTTCCCTGTTAAAATGGCCGGCTCCCCATTTTTCACGGACCCAGAAAAGTTCCGTTCCGCCTTCAGGAACACTGAAGAAAATGCTTATTTCGTCGGGTATGCCCGCTTCCTCCCTGATGGACGCCCTCAATCTCTTAAGCCACCGACCGCTTTTTGCGGCTTCCCGCCTTACAAGCGCTTTATCGGCCTCCTTCTCAGTCAAGTCCCGGTCCTCCCGGATGCCTAAAACCCCCTTAAATCCTTCAAATTGCCTCTTCAACTGCTCGTTAAGGGCCTCGACAGAGCCCTCATGCTCGCTTTCGCATATCGTTCCGCAGGTGACGTTCTCGTCAGGACCTTCTTGCAAAGAATAAGTGCCCAGGTCGAGAATTACGGGATCGAGGTTTGTCCCAATCAAACCAAAAACACTCCAACCCCTGTGCCTGTACTCGACAAAAAGTTTGATATTAAATTTACCACCCTTAGCAGGTGTAAATACAAAATTCGTAGTCGCATTTCCGCAGGCAAATACTGCATCTTGACCGCTTGGCATGGATTCACCGTTCGAATGACAATGGTAAGTCGCTGCTAAGTTTGTGTAATCAAAATCTCTTGGAAAATTTGCACTTTTGTCGGTGCCGAGGGGTGATAGTAACGGAAACGAAGAGATCTTCCCGTCCTGCAACTTAAAAACTCCGCCAGATTCAGCACTTTTATCTTTTATGTCCCTCTGGATCTCATCAAGGATGAATTTTCTGTTTTCCCTCTCTCTAAGAAATCGCAGAAGAAGATGCGCTTTGAAAAGATCATGGTCCCTTAATAGGTCCAGCTTTTGATCTAAAGATCTCTGGCTTGTGATTCCCGGATCATACCAGCTAATAAGACCACCGTGGTAATCCGGGGCAACTCCTTTTAATTCTTCCTTTACGGTCTCCTTTAATCTTGGACTAAGCGTCCTAAATTCTTCTGATCCTGATAATTGCTGGTCAGTTTCACGAGTGGCTTTTATCAATGTATACGGATCAACAATAAGAGCATCTCTCGCTTTTTGCCGGGCCAATCGTTCTTCATTTGCCTTTCTTGTCGCTTCAAACGACTTTTCCATTAAAGCAAAAATACCGGCAAAGCCACCCGCTATAGCCAGAGCGGTTCCGCCTAATATTGCTCCAGCCACAAAATTTCTTTTTGATTCATCTGCTACTTCTGTTTCGGCCGGTTTTTCCTTAACCGGTTCAGCAGCTTTCGTTTCCACGGAAGTATCATCATCCTTGTCGTCTTCTTCGTCTTTTTCCTCTTCAGGCTCGATCTCTAGATCTTCCCGCCTGCCAGGTGTCGGTATTGGCCTGTTCTGCGGTAAATCCTCCTCGTCGGGGTTGTTAAAGGCCGCCTCTCCTTCCTCCCCGCTTAATTCACCCATTAATGATTGAAGCGAACCAAATCCGGATGAAACATTTTTTGCCGGGGACGTGGATGTGGGAGTTGCATCCGTCCAAGAAACCGTTTCACCACGGGCCATAGCACCGCTAAAAAGGCCGTAAAGAATAGAAACAAAGAGTGTAGCAACTATCGGGGCAGGTTTTGATTTTCCGACATCATGTTTCTTTACATATCTTCGAGCAATCGGAATAAGTATCATAACCAGATCAATAAACAGCCCTATGCCGAGTCCCAGACCAGGAAAATCGCACGCCCAACCGATGATAAAACCGGCTATCGTGGCTATGCCCTTAATGTTCAGTGGGGTCGTGCCTCGTTCATCGTCCGTCGACAATCGTCCATCATCATCCCACTCGGCGGCGGGCCCCGTTACAAGGCCCCCTTGTAACGGGGCGGGTTCTGTTTTTTCTATAAAGTATTTTTCAAGTTCTATTAGCGGAAGATTAACTGAGCTCAGCTCTTTCCAGGTAGCCATTACCGGCTTATCAAGTTTGCCACCAAAAGCGCAAAGACCCTTGTCGCTTAAAACATACTCGATTTTCCCATTATTCCGCGCGGTTTCTTCCTCAAACGGATTCGGCTGTGGATATTTTTCCCGCACTATCCCCATTTCCCTGAAGTTCCGTTTTGAATGGCTGTGAAGCCTGAACTCCCAAACGGGAAACGGCATAAATACGCCTACTGACGTTCCCTTGGTCAGAAACCACCCGTCTTCCGTTTTAGCAAGGCTGACCTCACGTATTCCAGCTTTTACCAGCCTTCTGAGTTCCATGAGAGTGGGTTCTCTCCTGATCTTGGCACAACAAAAATCCTCGTCTGAAGATAAGACCGCTTTTCTTGCATGTTCCAAGGTTTCGTGTTCACCAATATATTTAACAACTGAATACTTTATATTTCCGTTATCATCCACAAAGCCGGATGAAGGAGTAATCGTTTCAACGTGCACGCGGGAAGGCCTTCTTCCATCTTCAGCCGGCTCGACGGCGGGC
>JBAROI010000136.1:0-2207 GCA_049642015.1 Candidatus Omnitrophota bacterium
CCTACGCCCGAATCGGGTATACCTGAAACAAGGTCTACTTCAATATCATCGTCTTTCCTGGCAAGATGGGCCCCGCACCTTTCGCGGACCTTCTCCGTATTTATCCCGTCGTAGTTGGACGCGGGAAAACCCGTGTATATCCACAAAAAGGTGCAGATCTGTTCATCGGCATTGCCCGGCCTCTGAGGCGTCATGCCTTTTTCGCTCATCAGGACTATCTCTCCGGGTTCGAGGTATTTGACCGTTTCGAACCCGTTATTCGGAAAAGCGCTTGTTTCGCTGGTTATAGCCCAAGCGTCTTCACGTTTTCCAATTACAAGGGGCGTATATCCCCGTCTGTCCCTGGCGGCGTAAACGCCTTCTTCATTCAAAAGTAAAAGAGAACAGGAGCCGTCTATTTTCTCAAACATCTTCTCTATGCCATCAACTATCGACTCTCCCTGATTTATCAACTTGGCAATAAGTTCTGTGACGTTGACGGCTTTTTTGCTCACTTCGCTGAACGATATGCCCTGCTCGAGAAGCTCCTGAGCGAGCTCCGCCGCGTTTTCAAGAAGGCCACTTGTTACTATACAGAAAGGGCCGAATTTCGAACTGAGGAACATAGGCTGTTCGTTAGAGTCGCTGATAACTCCGATCCCTTTATTTCCTTTCATCCGCCTGCAGTCTTCATAGAACTTCGCCTTGAACTGGCTCTGGCTTATGCTGTGTATCTGCCTCTGGAAGTCGTCCCCAAGAACGGCCACGCCGCCGTATTCAGTTCCAAGATGCGAATGATAATCTGTTCCGTACATAAGGGTTTCCGCACAGTCCCCTTTAGAAATTACGCCAAATACCCCACTCATTTTTTCCTCCATAATTTTGGTTAATTAATAATTCAAGAAAGGATTATTGTATCACAATACTCACTTTTTTCGCAAATGCGCAGGCAGGATTTTCATGCTTTCCCTGTATTTTGTTACTGTTCTTCTGGCCACCCTTAACCCGTCCCTTTTCAGGGTATCGGCTATTTTCTGGTCGCTCAGGGCCTTTTGGCTATCTTCGCCCGCTATTATTTCCTTGATCTTGTTCTTTATATGATCCGCGGAGACGCTTTCACCCGTATCCTGTTTTAAGGCTGTGCTGAAAAAATTCTTAAGCGGCAATATGCCGAACTCCGTCTGCATGTGTTTTTTTGAGACAACACGGCTTACCGTCGACTCGCTGATAGACAGTTTTTCAGCCACGTCCTCCAGCTTAAGCGGTTTCATACCTTCCTGGGGATTTTCAAAGTAGTCCTTCTGAAAGTCGACAAGAAATTCCGCGATCCTTCTTATTGTGTCTTGTCTCTGCATTATGGCGTTTATTATCCACTTTGCCCGTTCGCGTTTTATTTTCAGGTAGTCTTTTGTGTTGTTATCGGTTTTTTTATCTTTCAAAAGATTTGAATAGAATTTGCTCGTTCTTAAAACAGGTAAATATCTATTGTTCATCTCTATGCTGAACTCATCGCCTTCTCTCGTAAGGATAATATCCGGAATTACCCATGCGGCTTTTTCCGGGGAATACATCCTCCCCGGCTTGGGCTCAAGCCTCTCTATGCAAGAAACGGCCTTTTCTACTTCCTTGATGTCAATTTTCAGCTTCCTGGCAATGCTTTGATAGTTTTTTGTTTTAACGTCGTCAAGATGCGACTCCGCTATCCTGTACGCGACGGAATCCTCCCTACCCTGGAGCCGGAGCTGTATCAACAGGCATTCCCTCAAGTCCCGTGCTGCGACTCCCGCCGGATCGAAAGTCTGGACCAGTGATAATATCTCTTCTATCCTGGATCTTTCGGCATCGAATTTTCCGGCAACCTCTTCCACGGAAACTTTCAGGTATCCGTTTTTGTCGAGATCACAGACTATATATTCCCCGATCTCGTATTCCTGCCCTTCCAGGAACATCCCGAGCTGCCAGAGAAGATGGTCTTCGAGCGTTTCTTCTTTGGTTATTAATGTTTCCAGGTAGGCGCGTTTTTCCTCGTCCTCGCTGTCGTAACTGCCGGGGTGTTGAAGTTCGGGATAACCGGTTTCCCTGCCTTCCAGGGATTCTACCTCTACCCTCGAATCCCCTTCACCCTGTTCCCTCACATTTTCGAGCATGGGATTTTCAAGAGTCTCCTGCTCGAGATATCCTTTAAGTTCTAATAATGGTAACTGGAGGATATATACGGTCATCCTGGC
>JBAROI010000152.1:0-2329 GCA_049642015.1 Candidatus Omnitrophota bacterium
TGCACAAGGGTCCGGATAAACGTTTGCTGTTCTTCAGGGATCCAGTCCGTTTCAAGTGCCAGAATGATCTTCTGTCCCTTGCTCTTTAAATCCTGGACATATTCGCTTTCAAGTAAAGAATTTATAAACGCGTGTGCCCACCTGCGCTCAGTAATTTCGTATATTTCACCCCTTGCCTTTCTTGTATCACCGTCTAAAGAAAATACCTCGTTCTCTTCTAAGATCTCTCCTATCCGCCTCACCTGGTGGCTTTTCAAGGGCAATACCTCAAATGCCTGTTCTCCTTCCGGTCCATCCTTAAGCTCCACGATATTCATGTCCGCAAGAACGATAACTCCGTTGCCTATCGATGTAAGATTATTGGTTGAAAGCGCCTCGGCGATCTGCCAGATAGTCATGGGCCCTTCGTTCGAATAGAGCGCCTGGAGCACTTCGCTCGGGGAAACCTTCCGGTTTTCGGCTTCTTCGCCGGGCTTCCCTTCGTTCCATACCACGTCAGCCCTCTGCGGAAGGACTCCCAGGACGTCGTCTTTCGTAGTGCCCGTCGACACGTACTCGTCAGGATAAAACGTGAGTTCTTCTCTTTCCATGCTCTCCTTAAGCTTTGCAAAATCCGTCTTAAATGTCCTTCTCTGCCGCCTTGTCAGCCCCTTAAATAGCTCGGGGTTCTCCCTCATCAACACACCCAAACGGTTAACAGGGCTAGTGCTGTGTTCAGCAATACAAAGCCAGTAATAAGTGACCGCAAGCAGATTCGTGTATAAATAATCATTGCCCCTCTTGGGCTGTGCCTTTTTCTCGTCCGGTTCAAAAACGGGTATTCCCGGTTTTCCAATAGGAAAGTGTCCCCTGACCTCGTGAAGGGCTATCGAGTAGATAATCGACCTCCATAAAGTGGAAGACTTGATATGGGGTGAATTTATCCCTTCCAGGTGGTCCAACCGGGCCCTGGAAAGGTCGTCCAAACCTCTTTTTCTGAGGGTTTCCATAACTTTGACGAAATTCTCATTTATCCCGACGCTGCCGTTACTCAAAACGACAACCGTAGGCAGTAAACAGCTTGAAAACGGCTCAAAAAGCATCTTCTTGATGGGCAGGTCCCTTTCGTCCATTCTTTGGCTGCGAGGCACAGAACGGTTGTATCTTTCCATTTCCCCTCTGGCGACTTCCATGAATATTTCCCTTATCGCTTCCATGGTCGGTTCACATTCTGACAGTTCAAGATCCCCGGTATCCGGCATCTTGCTGTAGGCCGTCTCGAGAAAGTCTATAACGCCTTCGTTCGAGGTCTCTCCGCCTTTCATGCTCTCGCCGGCTTCCCTCATCAGTTTTTCGATCTCATCACGCTTTAAGTCGGCGTCTATCATCCTTGAAAAAGTCCATAATTTAACGCCTCTATTGTTAAGATCGTGGCATAATTGCAAGAGGTGCACAGGGAGTCTTGCGATCTGTTCTGACGTGAGCTTCTTGAAAAGCTGAGGATTCTGCTGGATAAACTCCCACGCCCTGTCTCTCGGATGCGGAGCCCGCTCGACCATATATATCCAGTGAAAAAGGGAAGCGAGTATATTTACATAAGCATGTCCCTCGCCCCTTTCGCCTTGAGCTATTATTTCGCTGGGATTGAATATAGCAAAGCCCCATTCGTTGATCTTAAAATGCCCTCTTATCTTGTGGATGGCGACAGAATATAATATTGATTCATACAGGTCTCCGAGTATTTTGGGCGGCCTTATTTTCGGGTAATCCGCTATCCTTCCCTTATTGCCGTGTATACCCGCGTTACCCCATTTATGCATGATCTTTACAAAATTCTCATTAAAGACGATCTTTACCCTGCCGTCCTCCTTATCTCTTCTCATGATGGCTGTCGGCAGAAAACCGTCCGACAAGTGTTCTACCAAAATATCTTTCGCGTTCAGACCCGGCATATCGCTCCCTGAGATCCTGTGCTCTTTTTCCGCCACCTTATTGTGCTTTTCCATTTCGGCTTTCGCGACTTCGTGCAAGATCCGCTTTATATCATTTATTGTCCCGGCGCAATCTACAAGTTCAACATCACTTACGTCTATCATCCCGTTAAAAGCCCTGTCATCAAACCTCAGCGAGCCTTCGTTAGATGTTCCGCCTAGATCAAGCTCGATATCCCTTATAAACGGCACGAGCTGGGAAAAATTCTTTTCAAGTGCAAACGCGTCCTCATCCCCGGTAAATTCCTCAAAGGCCGTCTTAAAGCTATGTCTTACAGGCATCGGAACTCCGCGATCGATCAGCATAGTCTCCAGAATAAATCTGGATCTACTCTCTGCGCTCTTTGATGTCTTTACCG
>JBAROI010000156.1:0-4085 GCA_049642015.1 Candidatus Omnitrophota bacterium
CCCCTGCCCACTACTAAAATCTCAGGCCCGTATTCCATGACTTCTTTCAGGTCGTCCAGGTTTAATATGTGACTATCGAGGCGCTGCCAGTAGGACTGGATCTTGTCGGGAAAAACGATCAAGTCGGAAGTATACCTCTTTCCGTTGACCGTTATTGAACCGAAGGTATAAGAATCGATGCGCATTTTCTTCATAATTAGCTTATTTATAATATAATTATCTTTTTTTGTAAAGCCCTATTAATTCCGCCTTATCAAGTATATGGCCTTCCATGGCTTTTTCAAGGGTACCCTTGTTAATTCCCTCTTTTAGTCCGAGCATCGTGTCCAGGGCGTATGCCTTGAAAAAGTACCGGTGGGTCCCTGAAGGCGGGCATGGCCCGCCGTAATTCGTCCTTCCGAAATCGTTAACGCCCTGTTTCCCCGGGATCGTATCTTCTTCGATTTCCGGGAGAGCGGGAATGTCATAAACAACCCAGTGGACCCACGTTCCCATCGGGGCGTCGGGGTCATCCACTATCAAAGCCAGGCTTCTGGCTTCCTGGGGAATATCTTCAAGTTTCAGCGCGGGGCTTATGTCCTCCCCCTGACACGTGAACTTAAGCGGTATATCTTCATTGTTCCTGAACTCCGGACTGGTGATCTTCATAATTGCACCTCCTTCAATGAACAGACAATTTATGGAGTCCCGCAAGAGACGACATAAATTGTAGGCCAAAGGCCGTCTGTGAATTGAACCCCGCCCTTTTGGCTAAGGTTCAGTTATACTATTTCGTAATCTCTTTTTAAGATGTCCGATTACACTTCCGTGATGTTTTAACTTATACTCGCGATCCGATGCATCTTTTCTATTTAAATATGCTTCATAATAAATTAGCTTAAAGGGCGCGAAAAGTTTAGTAGAACGAATATGACCATTATCATGATCTTTGAATCTTCTTTTTAAATCTCTAGTACGCCCAACGTATAGCCAATCATTTTTCTTCTTGCTTTGTAAGATATAAACGTAATGCATAGCTTTGATATCCCACCAAAAGGGCGGGGTTGAGTTCGGCTATACAACTTACGTCGCTTTGCTCCGTAAGTTGTGGCCTCACTCAAAATGGGCAAGGTCCTATCGCGCATCCGCCGGAATATTCGGCGTTTGCCGTCAGCAGTTTTTTCTTCGCTCCCCTGCGATGTTTTCCTCCGGGAACAAAAGAAAGCACCTGTTTTTCCTTGCTCCCGTACCTGTAAACGGTTATACCCTTACATTTAAGTTTGTGTGCCATTGTATATATTTTTTTGACGGCCCCCGTAGAAGCCTTATGCGGCAGGTTTATCGTCTTGGAGACCGAATTATCCGTATATCGCTGGAAGGCGGCTTGTATTTGAAGATGCTTTTCGGGTGTTATGTCAAACGCTGTAACGAACACTCGCTTCATTTCCTCCGGGATGCTCTTTACATTTTTCAAAGAACCTCGTTTCGCGACCTCGGAAAGCATCTTTTTGGTGTATATTCCTTTATCTTTCGCGGCCTTCTCGAACATGGGGTTTATCTCAAAAAGTTCTGTCCCGGAAAGCACGTTCCTGATGAAGCTTACCGCAAATAAAGGCTCTATGCCGCTGGAGCAGCCCGCGATTATGCTTATCGAACCGGTCGGGGCAATAGTATTGACTGTCGCATTTCGAAACTTCAAATTCTTTTTCGCGTAGATCGATCTTTTAAAGTTCGGGAACGCTCCTCTTTCTTTTGCTAATTCCGCCGAGGCTGCCAGGGATCCCCTGCGTATAAACTTCATAAGCTCTCCGGCGAGATCCACGGATCTTTTCGAGCCATAGGGTATGCCGAGCTTTATGAGCATGTCCGCAAAACCCATAACGCCCAAGCCGACCTTCCTGTTGGCAAACGTGATCTCCTTTATTTGCGGCATGGGAAACTTATTCACTTCGATAACATCATCCAAAAATCTGATCCCCCACTTGACGCTTTCGGCGATCTTGCTCCAGTCGGGAGAATCATCTTTTACCATTTTGGCGAGATTTATCGAAGCCAGATTGCAGCTCTCGTAAGGAAGAAGTGGAAGTTCCCCGCACGGGTTCGTCGCCTGGATCTTGTCCACTGTTGGCGTAGGATTTTTTCTGTTTATTTCGTCCAGGAACACCAAACCCGGGTCTCCCGTTCGATGGGCCGAATTCACTATAAGATCGAAAACGAACCTGGCCTTAAGTTTCCCCGCCCTCTTGCCCGTCCTTGGATTTACCGTATAGTAATCTCCATTCTTTCTCACGTCTTCCATGAACTTGTCTGTTATTCCCACGGAGAGGTTAAAATTGGTGAACCAGTCTTTTTTTGTCTTTGCCCGTATAAATTCGGCAATATCGGGATGGTCGCAACGCAATATCCCCATGTTCGCCCCTCGTCGGCGTCCGCCCTGGACGATAACTCCGGTAGCCTGATCGAATATGCTCATGAAAGATACGGGCCCTGAAGCTTCTCCTTTGGTAGACGTGACGAGGTCCCCCTTTGGGCGGAGATCGGAAAAACTGAAGCCTGTGCCTCCACCGGTCTGATGGATCTTTGCCATGTATTTTAAGGCTTCAAAAATGCCCTCCATGGAATCTTCAACCGGGATCACAAAACAAGCCGATAGCTGCCCTAAGGAAGTGTCCGCGTTCATAAGGGTGGGGGAATTCGGCAGGAATTCAAGGTCTCTCATCATCCGGTAAAAAGTCTCTTTAGCTTCCCGTGAAGTTATTTTTGATCTAAAATTGTTTTCCGCCCGGGCAACAGTGGAAGCCACTCTTCTAAAAAGCCCGTCAGGAGTCTCGATTATTTTCCTGCTGTCGTCTTTGCGGAGATACCTTTTCCTTAAAACCTCTATCGTATTTACCGGTAACTTCATTTTAACCCATGGATTTTGATGTTTTTTTGAAAGTCGTTTTTTTCGCGCCGCGCTTAACTATTCGTTTTATCGCCCTCTCTGAATCGCCCGCCTTCAGATCGACACCCTTGACCGCGTCTGTAAGCACTTTAACCTTAAAGTCACGTCTTAAAGCGTCCTGCGCCGTCCATTTAACGCAGTAATCCGTGGCAAGTCCGCCTATGTAGAGCTCTTTTATTCCCATGTTTTTCATTATTTTCATAAATCTGGTATCGTTTTCGTCAAGAGCCTGAAAAACCGAGTAACTGTCTTTTTTCGGATCCATCCCCTTATAAAGCATTATGGCTTTTTTCGGCAATTTCAGTTTCGGGTGGAACGCGGAACCTTTGGTGTTCTGAATACAGTGCGGCGGCCATACTCCGCCGTATTTCTTGAAGTGCCCTGTCTTTTTGGGATGCCAGTCGCGGGAGGCAAACACCGGAAGATCTTTCTTTGAAAAAAGCCTTATATATTTGTTGAGCGCCGGAATTACTTTTTCGCCTTCGGGAATACCCAGGGCGCCGCCCGAACAGAAATCGTTCTGAATGTCTACCGCAAGAAGGGCTTTTTTCGGCTTCACAGCACGCCTCCTACTTCCTTAAGGATGCGGTCAACAAACTCCTGTATGCCCTCTTCACCCTCTTTCGGGGCCCATTCAGGGAATGTCTTATCGATATCCTTATTATAAGGTCCGTCTTTTATTTCGTACAAAACCGAATTTTCCGCAAGCGGCACGAGGGTGTGCCATACTTTAGGCGGGATCTCAACGCCCATATTGCCTTTTTCGGGATCCAGGGTAATATGATCCGTAACCCTGCCGTTTTCGTTAAATTCCGCTATTAAAACTCTCCCTTTAAGTATAATGAAAATTTCACGCTTGTCAGGGTTTTCGTGCTTATGCGGACAAAAGTAGGTGCCCTTTTCCATCGCGTTAAGCATCCTGTTTATGGGGTCGGCGGGATCCTTGTGGAAGTTGTGGTTACACCTTTTTCTCTCGGCGTCTTTCGCTTTTGCGGCTGTTTCGGTGAGAAGTTTTTCTTTTATCTTGATCATGTCAACTCGATAAATTTCCCTTTTCCGAGTCTTCTGGCTTTTCTGTAAACAAGATCCGCTATTGCTATATCCTGGACGGCAAGACCTGTCGAATCGAATACGGTGATGTCGTCTCTCTTCTTCCTGCCCT
>JBAROI010000158.1:0-2579 GCA_049642015.1 Candidatus Omnitrophota bacterium
CCCGTTTCTTCGGAAAGTATCTTCATTACCCTGGTAGTGCAGAAACTCCCGTGGCACCTGCCCGCCTGAGCGCGCGTGCGGAATTTCACGCCGTCCATTGTCCTCGCGCCGCGTTTTATCGCTTCCCTTACTTCTTTGGCCGAGACCATCTCGCACCGGCAGATCACGTCGCCGTAGGAGGGGTCTTTCTTTATGAGTTTCTTCGTCCTTTTGAGCGGTATACCGAAGAGATGTATCGCTCCTTTTCGGTGTGCGTGGAATATGAATTTTTTCCTCATAGAGAGCCCGTTATCCTTAAGCAGCCCTGCGACCATGAGTGCTATCGCCGGCGCCGCCGTCAGCCCCGGAGACTGTATGCCGGCGACGTTCACGAAACCGGGAACCTTGTCCTCGTGCCTGATTAGAAAGTCGGATCCGCAGGTGGGCCTTAGCCCCGCGAAATACGCTATTATGTCGCTGCCGTCTATTGATGGTACCAGTTTCTGCGCCCCGGAAAGCACCTTATCGAGCCCTGCCTCGGACGTGGAAAGGTCTTCCTTATCGGCTGTATCTTCCGCCGTGGGCCCGATCATGGGATTGCCGTCGGAAGTTCTTGTTACCAGTATGCCCTTGGAGACTTTTGACGGGAGCGGAAAAAGAAGATGGTTCGTCAGGTTCCACCTTTTCTTGTCCAGGAGGAATTCCTCTCCTTTTCTCGGGCTTATAGTGAAGTTATCCACGCCGACCATTCTTGAGACCTCGTCGGCGTAAAGGCCGGCAGCATTGACTATAAAACGCGACCTGAAAACCCCCTTGGGAGTGGACAGCTCAAAAACGCTCCCTGCTCCCTGCCCCTTGCTCCATGCTATTGCGGTTACCTTCGCGGACGTATGTATCTCCACGCCGTTCTTTGCGGCATTTTCAGCGAAATCGTAAACCCATCGGTAAGGGCTTACTATGCCGGCGGTCGGTGCGTAAAGCGCGGCGACAGCTTCGGCGTTCAGGTTCGGCTCGTTTTTTCTGAGCCAGGCATTGTCCACTATCCTGAGATTCGGCACGCCCAGCATCTCGCCTTCTTTTTTGAGTTCGCAAAGACGCGCCTTCTCTTCCTCGTTGAAAGCGACTATGAGTTCGCCGACCTCCTGGAAATCCACCCCGAGCTCTTTTGAGAGTTTGCGCGTAAGGGCGTTGCCCTGCACGCACAGCCGGCCTTTGAGCGAACCGGGTTTATTCTGCGTGCCGGGATGGATTATGCCGCTGTTAGACTTTGAAACGCCGAAGGCGAGCTCTTCTTCTTTCTCGAGGATAGCAACACTGATCCTGTAGCGGGAAAGCTCCCGGGCTATGGAGGCGCTGATCACCCCACCGCCGATTATTATAAGATCGTATGTTTTCATGCTGTCTGTCTGGTTAGCTGCCTGAAAGTGTTCTTTTGACGGCTTCCGACCATCCACCGTAGAGGTTCGAAGCTTTTTTTCGGGACATCTTGGGTTTGAATATCCTGTCTTTTCTCCAGTATTTCTTGATCTCCCGGCCGCTTTTCCAGTAGCCGACGGCGAGTCCGGCCAGGTACGCAGCTCCCAAGGAAGTAAGTTCTACGATCTTGGGCCGTATTACATCCATGCCCAGAATGTCCGACTGGAACTGGCACAGGAAGTTATTCACCACCGCGCCGCCGTCTATCCTGAGCTCCTTTATCTTGAGTCCTGAGTCTTTCTGCATGGCTTCAAGGACGTCCCTGGTCTGGTAACACATCGCCTCGAGTGCCGCCCTTACAAGGTGGGCGCTTTCCGTCCCTCTGGTAATGCCGAAAATACTCCCGCGCGCGTTCTGGTCCCAGTACGGAGCTCCGAGTCCGACCAGTGCCGGCACAAAATAAACGCCCGCGTTGTCTTTGAGCGGCTCGGACATGCCCGACGTTTCCGAAGCCGAAGCGAAAAGTTTTAGTCCATCGCGGAGCCACTGGATCGCCGCGCCAGCGATGAATATGGCGCCCTCAAGTACATATACCGGTTCACCGGAAGCGCCGCATCCCAGGGTAACTATAAGCCCGTGCTTTGATGTCGGGCGTTTTTTGCCCGCGTTCATGAGGACAAAACACCCGGTGCCGTAGGTGTTCTTCATCGTCCCCGGCTCGAAACAGGTCTGCCCGAAAAGCGCCGCCTGCTGGTCGCCGGCTATACCCGATATCGGGATCCCCGCCGGAAGCCCGGCGATCCTCACCGTCTTACTGAAAACGTCCGATGACTTCCTGACCTCGGGAAGGATCTTCTTTGGAATGCCGAACTTTTTAAGTATCGCGTCGTCCCATTCCAGCTTATCAATATTATAGAGCATCGTGCGCGAGGCGTTCGTGTGATCCGTAGCGTGAGACTTTCCTCCCGTGAGTTTCCATAATATCCACGTATCGGTGGTCCCGAAACGCAAAGCGCCTTTTTTCGCTTTCGCCATGGCGCCGGGGACGTTCTTCAGTATCCATTCTATCTTTGTCGCCGAAAAATACGCGTCTATAGGAAGGCCTGTTCTCTTTCTGAAAAAAGCGGCTTCTCCTTTTTTCTTCTTGAGCTGATCACACCTCGCGGCGGTCCTCCTGCATTGCC
>JBAROI010000160.1:0-2225 GCA_049642015.1 Candidatus Omnitrophota bacterium
GCTGTGGGTTGATGGCTCTTTTTATTTTAATGGAGCGAGCGAAGGGAATCGAACCCTCGTAGGAAGCTTGGAAGGCTTCTGCACTACCACTGTGCTACGCTCGCTTGTTCGATCTCTGGGAAACTAATATACACTTTTTGGTTTTATTTTCAACCGTTATGTAGCCGAGTCGATCTCGGTTATCAACTCTTCGATCTTAAACGGTTTTGCCAGGAACCTCTTCCCTACTAAAGCATGGCCTTTTTCTTTTACCTCTTCGTCGGTGAACAGGCCGGAAATAAAAACAACCGGGATATCCCTTGTCTCCGGATCTTCATTCAGGGCTCTTTCAATATTTATTCCGTCCACATCGGGAAGCATTATGTCAAGCACTATGGCATCCGGCTTTTCGGACTTCGCCAGGTGTATGGCACCCCTTCCGTCCATCGCGGGTATAACCGAAAACCCTTCCTCCTCAAGCCTTTGCCCTATTAGCGTCAGAAAATCTTTTTCGTCATCTACGACGAGTAATTTTTTCATCAACCCCTCCCCGCTGTATCAGAACGAAACATCCTGCGATCGTCTTTGATCAGTTCGTCATTTATCTGCACTACAAGCGATTCACAGACCTTTCTCAGGTCTTGCCTGTTGCAAGCTTTAAAAGTGTCCCCTACAAAAAGAGGCCTTCCGTCAGGCAGGGGTTTGGTCACAATTACGGACAGGATGACTATATCAGTTCCCTTGCCTGTTTTTGCCTTCGGTTCAAATATAAAAAAAGATAATTCAAACTTGTATTTTTGATCCGTGAAAACTATATTTCCGAGTTGTCTTAGCCTCTTCTTTATATAGCTTTTTGTCTGGTTTTTCAGTCCGGTATCTTCTTTATTCGCATCGAAGGTCAATTTAACGTAAATTTTATCCTTCTTCGGAGTGTCCTGGGCCGACGCAAGGACTGTATTAACACAGATTAAAAAGATTGTTATGATGCTTACTGCTCTCTTCATGCTCTACTTTTGCACGGCATAGACGTAGCCATCCTCCGAACCCACATAAACGGTATCCCCTGATACGGCAGGTGATGAATTCACGGCGCTTCCAGTTTGAAATTTCCATTTCAAATCACCGCTTTCTTTGTCCAAGGCATAGAGAAAGCCGTCCTCCGAGCCCACGTAAACCGTATCACCCGACACAACGGGAGAGGAATTCACTTCGCTCCCCGTTTCAAATCTCCACCTCAAGGTGCCCGCCTCTTCTGCCAAGACAACCCTCATTCCCAACATCACTAAAAAACTAAACAGCACTATTAAAACAAACATCTTTTTCATAAAATTCCTCCAGGCCCTTCTAATTAAAGAAATCCGGGCAATCTATTACTCGAAAAAGGCAGGTTCGTCCAATATCGGTTTATAATCCTTTGGAAACGGTACGGGAAACGTAATGATCTCAAAGGTTCCGACTACCGCCCTTTTTGCGATATTGAATACTCCCTGCAAAACGCCCCATGTCGCTCCCTCGAAAAATGCTTCCGCCGTGCCCATCTCCCAGTCCGACCACACGGCATTCGGCAACTCCAATGGCGAAAGTGCCAGATTCGTCGCGCCCCTCTTGAGCTTATCCATAGGTCCGTCGGCATAGGACTGCACCGCGAAGGAGAAAAGCAAACCGGCGATAATTACTACCGCTACAAACTTCTTCATAATATCTCCTGTCTGATCTTACCGGGGACGTTTGCGAGGCTTGGCCTTTTTTCGAGGTTTAACATCGTATAAAGAGTTTACCTCTCTCTTGCGCTGGATATACTCCGTCCTCGTTAAAGACCCCTCCCGGTATTCCCTGTCAAGATCTCTCATCAGTCTTCTATACCTGACGCTTTTAGATCCTTGTCCAAAAGCGGGAGTGATCCCTACAAAGAAAACCATCGTCAGGACAGCCACTATTGCCCTTCTTGTAACCTGTCCCATTTTTGTCCTTCGGTTTTATATTACTTTATTTGTATTTCTGAGCCTCTTTTTCCGGTTGGCTCTTGGGCTCCGCGCAGGGATTTCTGCTTCGCGCTTTTTGTGGATTTTCCCCAGCAACCAATGTGGTCGGACGCGGCCTGGAACATGCCCTTCCCCGGAGTCTTGCTCAGGGGCTTGCCTTTACCTTGTGCGCAAGCACTGCCCGCGAACGCCGACACCACGCTTACGGAAAACAATACAACCACCGCTAAAACTAATGCTTTCCTCATGTTTCTTCCTCCTTTT
>JBAROI010000162.1:0-3640 GCA_049642015.1 Candidatus Omnitrophota bacterium
AAATGGCTGCTGATTTCGGCATAAACGACTACCCGTGTCCGGCAGGCGGTTGTCTTTTAACAGATGTGGGGTTTGCGCGAAGGATGCGGGATCTTATGGCGCATAAGCCTGATTTTGATGTCAGCGACGTGAGAATACTTAAAAGCGGAAGGCTTTTCAGGTTATCGCCTGATGCTAAATTTACGTGCGGCCGTGACAAAGCGGAGAACGAACGATTAATGTCGCTTGCGAGGGAAGGCGATGTTATTTTCCGGCCCGTTAACGTACAGGGTCCTACGGGGGTAGGAATAGGCGCTTTTTGCGAAAATAGCCTCCGAGCCGCCGCACGCATAATCGCCAGGTACGGTGATGCCGGGCCTGACCAGGAAACTGAAGTTTTTTATAAAATACTGCCTGACGGAAAAACGGGTTCCATAAAAACCCTGCGGGCAGATGAAAACAAGCTGAATTCACTGAGGATCTAGAGCAATGTGTTACGCGATTCCGGGTAAATTAGTGGAAAAAACCGACACGACGGGAGTAGTCGATTATTTCGGTGAAAAAAGGAAAGTAAGACTCGCCTTTATGGACGTCAAAGAGGGGGACTATGTTTTCGCCCAGGGCGGAGTTCTTGTTAACCGCATCTCGGAAAAAGAGGCCATGGAGTCGCTTGAAGCCTGGAAAGAACTTTTCTTTGAGATGAAAGAGATCGACAGGAAGCTGTCCGGGGCTCCTGAAATTCCCGCAGGAACCCCTGATAACGTCCTTGTGATCCTCCAAAAGGTGAATCTCGGAAAAGAACTATCTAAAGAAGAGCTGGCCGTGCTTCTCAAGGTCAAGGACGGGCAGCAGCTGAAGCTGATATATGATACGGCGAACAACATAAGACAGAAAGACAATGATAACGCCTGCTGCGTTCACGGCATTATCGAGTTTTCTAACCTATGCAGGAACGATTGCCAGTACTGCGGGATAAGAAAAAGCGGCAACATAGAACGGTACGAAATGTCGCCCGATGAGATAATAAAAACCGCTGAATATGCCGTTAAAGAACTCGGTTTTAAGGCGCTTGTTCTCCAATCCGGAGAGAATCCAAACTATGACGATGAAAAATTGACATACATCGTGAGAAAGGTCAGGGATTTCGGTGTTCTGGTGTTTTTAAGCATCGGGTCAAGAGACAGGGAGACTTACAAAAAATTATACGAAGAGGGGGCAAGGGCGGCGCTTCTGCGCTTCGAGACTTCTGACAGGGGCATTTTTGAGGACCTGAGGCCGGGGACCAGTTTTGACGAGAGACTAGAGCTTATTAAATACATCAAGGAACTCGGGTACGTTCTCGCGACAGGATTTATTGCGGGCCTTCCCGGGGAAAGTATCGACACTGTCATTGACAATATTTTATTGACCAGGTCCCTGCAGCCGGACATGTATTCTTTCGGACCGTTCATCCCCGCTGAAAATACGCCCCTAGAGAGCCATTCTTTTCCGGACAAAGATAAGATCCTGAAGATAATTTCTGCTTGCAGATTTGTAGACAAAAACGCTAAAATACTGGTTACCACAGCCCTGGAAACACTGGATAAAAAAGCTAAAAAAGAGGCGCTTTTGGCAGGAGCTAATTCTCTCATGATAAACGTTACGCCGCCGGATTTGCGCAAGCTGTATAACATCTACGATAACAGGGCGGGAACAGACGGTGAAGTGAAGAAAACAATCGAAGAAACCCTGAACTTGCTATATTCACTGGGTAGAGCGCCAACAGATCTCGGGATATAAATTATGGAAAATTTTATCAACGAATCAAGGATAAGAGCCATTCTCAAGGAAACTGAAAAGCCGCAATCTGCAATTGTCAGGGAAGTGGTCGATAAGGCGCGGTTTCTTGAGGGGCTAAACCTTGCGGAGACGGCCATACTTCTTCAGTGTGAAGACCCTGAAGCGATCGAGTATATGTTCGCAGCCGCCCGGTACGTGAAAGAGTCGATCTACGGCAACAGGCTCGTTTTATTCGCGCCGCTTTACATAAACAACTTTTGCGTTAACAATTGCCTGTACTGTGGATTTAGGAGGGACAATAAGGAGCTAAAAAGAAAGCGATTAACGCTGGGGGAGATAAGGAATGAGATCGAGGCGCTCGAAGACCAGGGTCATAAGAGAATACTCCTGGTGGCCGGTGAAGATCCGGCAGTCTCAAATATAAGCTTTCTTGAAGAAGTTATCAGAACGATCTATGACACAAAAAAGGGGAAGGGCGAAATAAGAAGGCTGAACGTCAATGTTGCCCCGATGGCCGTGGAGGATTTCCAGCGCCTGAAAGAAACCGGGATCGGCACGTATCAATTGTTCCAGGAAACATATCACAGGGAAACCTACAGGCACGCGCATCCCAACGGACCTAAGGCCGGTTATGAGTGGCATTTAGGCGCTATGGACAGGGCCCAGGAAGCGGGAATTGACGATGTCGGGATAGGCGTCCTTTTCGGTCTTTACGATTATAAATTTGAGGTTCTTGCGCTCCTGTCTCATTCATTTCACCTTGAGGAAGAGTTCGGAATAGGCCCGCATACGATATCCGTTCCAAGGATCAAGCCGGCCCTGAACGCCCCATTAGCCAATAAGGCGCCTTATCCCGTAAGCGACGAAGAATTTAAAAAATTGGTCGCTGTAATAAGGCTCGCAGTTCCGTATACCGGGATAATCCTGTCGACCCGAGAGGCGAAGGAGTTGCGGGACGAGGTCTTTGATCTCGGTGTTTCACAAATAAGCGCGGGATCAAAAACAAATCCCGGCGCCTACTCTGAAAGCGGCAGTAAAGACGACGAAGAGCAGTTCCACCTGGACGACACGAGGACGCAGCTTGAGATCATCAAGAGCATAATAAAAGACGGCTTTTTCCCGAGTTTTTGTACGGCCTGTTACAGGACAGGGAGGACCGGCAAGGATTTCATGGACCTGGCAAAGCCCGGTGACATAAAGAAATTCTGTCTTCCGAACTGCATTTTTACCTTCATGGAGTACGTGCTGGATTACGGCGACGACGAATTAAAGAAAAGCGCCGAAGAAGCCATATCCCGGGAGATAGCAAAGATACCGGACGCGGGGATACAGGAAAAAGTGAGGGAAAGCCTCAAAAAGATCGAATCCGGAAAACGCGATATTTACCTCTAAAAAACATATATTTTTTGCTTGACAAATGATACTAATATGATATCATTAAGGTGTAGGGAGAATAAAAGGCACTTATTAAAAAAAAGGAGGTCACATGAAGGTAACGATAAAATATATGTTGCGCCCCGTAGCACAGTGCAAGGAAGGGTGCTGTCGTGAGTCCCGGGCAAGACGCTAAACTGCCTTTCAGCACACCCCAAACAGCCCCGCGCGAAAATGGCGCGGGGCTTTGTAAAAAGGAGAGAATAAGTGAAGTTGATCACCAGGGATACAGATTACGCGATCAGGGCCCTTTGCTGCATTGCCCAGTCAAAGAAAAAGGTGGTTTCTGTACGTTATTTGACGAAAACGCTAAGTATCCCAAGACCTTTCTTAAGGAAAATACTACAACTATTAAATAAAGAAAATATCCTCGATTCGTATAAAGGCGCCGGCGGGGGTTTTTCGCTGGCGGAGAAGGTAAAAAATATATCCATTTTCGATCTGATCG
>JBAROI010000037.1:0-14234 GCA_049642015.1 Candidatus Omnitrophota bacterium
CGTGATTCTTGCGAACAGCAAGAATCATCCCGAGGAACCGAACTGATGAGGTTTCTCGGGGGGAAATACTTTGTGTCGTTCGGAATAATTCGAGTAGCGCGACGGAGGCGCCGAGTCCTATCGGGCGTACCACTTTTTCGTTGTGTTATAAATCAGCAAAAACCCAAGCATTTTATGCTTGGGTTTTTGTATAATAGCGCGGAATGCTACTTACTGGCTTTTTTAAGTTAGATGTATTTGTTGATGGATTTTTTGAAATCCTTTAAGGCGAGGCCCCTGTGGCTTATTTTGTTCTTATAGGAAGCAGTCATCTGTGCGTAAGTCCTTTCATGATTTTCGGGAACAAAGACCGGGTCATATCCAAAACCGTTATCGCCTCTCGGCTCAGAAAGTATCTTACCTTTTACTACTCCCTCGAAATTAGCTAAAAGTGAGCCTTTCCTGGCAAGTGCGATGTGGCAGACAAACCTGGCCTTGCGCTTTTTTGCGGGAATATCTTCAAGAAGTTTAAGGAGTTTTTTGTTGTTCTCGGCGTCAGTCGCTTTAGTCCTGGCGAACCTTGCTGACCTTACGCCGGGCTTACCGTCAAGAGCTTCGGCTTCAAGGCCTGAATCGTCGGCAAGGACAAGCCCTTCGAAGAATTTGGAAACGGTTACGGCCTTTTTGACGGCATTCTGGCGGAACGTCTTGCCGTCTTCGACCACATTCGGAGGCGCTACGTCGAGATCGGCGAGGTCCATGACTTTGACGCCCCTAAACCCCTTAAGGAGTGTCCTGAGCTCTTGACGCTTCCTATGATTATGTGTAGCTACGAGTATATTAGTCATCTAATACTCCTTTCAGGGCTGTCCTCTGTTCTTTGACGAGATGATCAACGCCTTTCTTTGCGAGCTTCATCATCTCGTCCATACAGGTCCGGCTGAAGGGTTCCTTTTCAGCCGTGCCCTGCACTTCCACAAACTTACCGGAATCGGTCATGACAACGTTCATGTCTACGTCAGCCTGGGAATCTTCATCGTAATTAAGGTCGAGAAAAGTATTGCCGCCTACGATCCCAACGCTGACCGCCGCTATATAATTGTTGACGGGTATGGAACGGAATTCCCCCTGTTTTTTTAGAACGTTAAGTGCCAGGCACAGCGCAACAAAACTGCCGGTTATACTTGCGCATCTTGTCCCGCCGTCCGCCTGTATCACGTCGCAGTCCATCCAGATAGTCCGTTCTCCGATAAGCTCCAAAGTGGTGACGCTCCGGAGGGCGCGCCCGACAAGGCGCTGTATTTCATACGTCCTGCCCCCTCTGCCGCCCTTTGAAGACTCTCTCGCGACCCGCTTCTGGCAGGACCTCGGGAGCATCCCGTATTCAGCTGTCAACCATCCCGTTCCCTGTCCTCTTAAAAATATAGGCACTCCGTCTTCGATGCTCGCAGTGCAGATGACTTTTGTATTTCCAAGCTCGATCATGCACGAGCCTTCAGCATACTTTATGTACCCGGTTTCCAGGGAAACCTTGCGCATCGCATTAGCTAACCGTCCGTCCTTGCGCATCTGTCACTCCTCTCTCGCTTGCCTATATCTTATCATAAATATTCCGCCCTTCGCAATCGACAGCTACAACGAGCGGAAAATCTTCTACCTCGAGCTTGTAAATGGCTTCCGCTCCAAGGTCTTCGAAAGCTACCACATTGCTTGCTCTCACTCTTTCGCTCAAATAAGCGCCTGCCCCCGCGGGCGCGACAAAGTATACAGCCTTTGAGCGTTTTATGGCCTCGACTGCCTCCGGGCCTCTCTTCCCTTTTCCGATCATTCCCTTGACCCCCGCTTCAAGAAGGCGCGGAGTAAAAGCGTCCATCCTGCCTGAAGTCGTAGGTCCGCAGGAACCGATCACCCTGTCCGCGGAAGGCGTCGGTCCGCAATAATAGATGACCTGTGCCTTAAGGTCCACGGGGAGCTCCTTTTTCTCTTCTTTTAGCTTACAAAGTCTGAGATGCGCCTGGTCCCGCGCGGTCAGGATCGTACCGGAAAGTAATACCTCATCCCCCGCCTTCAGCGAGGTAATCGTCTTTTCATCTAATGGCGCCTTTATACTCTTCATAATATAGTACTTGCGCTGCGCAATGCGTGACATCCTACGTTTACCGCCACCGGCAGGCCCGCAATATGCGTAGGGCCGGCCTCTACGCCGACTCCCATTACGGTCGAGCCGCCGCCCAGGCCCATTACGCCTATCCCAAGCGCGTTGCACTTTTCTTTTATTTTTTTCTCCAGTTCCGCGAGATGCGGCTTTGGATTAGATTCATTAATAGGCCTGAAAAGCGCTTTCTTGGCAAGTAAAGCGCACGACTCCATCGTTCCGCCTATTCCTACGCCGAGAACGTACGGCGGGCAGGCGTCTGGACCGGCTATCTTCACGGTCTCCACGCAAAAATCAACTATTTTTTCGGAATCGGCCGTGGGGTTCATCATTATAAGCCTGCTTTTGTTTTCCGATCCGAATCCTTTAGGCATAACGGAGATCTCAATATTATCGCCCTCAACAATGTCTATATGAATACTGGCAGGGGCATTAGTCCCTGTATTTTTCCGCGTTATGGGATCTTCGACAACAGAATTACGGAAAGAACCTTCCTTATACGCTTCTTCCACGCCCTCGTTGACGGCCGCCTTGATGTCTCCCCCGTCCAGAACAACGTTACCGCCTATGTTTAAAAAAACAACGGCTAATCCCGTATCCTGGCAGATCGGGATTCTTTTTTCCCTGGCAATATTAGCGTTTTCAACGAGGATCCCGAGCATGTTCTTCGCCTGGGTTCCCCCTTCCTCTTTGCGGTAAAGTTCCTCAAGCGCCTGAAGGACATCGCTCCGCAGTTCGATGTTGGCTTTAAGCAACAAGGCCTTAACAGTTTGCTTTATTTCCCCGACGTTGATCTTTCTAACGCTCACAAAACCACCTTTTTTGCTTTGATCTTTTCTTTAAGAAAAGTAGTAGCGCTTTTGCGGAAGTCCTCCGGGTCATCACTCACGTAATATTCCGCTGTAGCGCGCGCTTTTTTGCCGTCGGCCTGGAGTTTTTTCTTACTAAGCACTTCTTTTATGTCCCTGGCCACGGCAATAGACGAATCTACTAATCTGACACCGCTTAGAACTTCACCGATCACTCTATTAAGAAGCGGGTAATGGGTACAACCGAGTATCAAGGTGTCTACTCTTTTCCTTTTTAGTTCCCCCAAATACATGCCCGCTATCTGCCACGTGAATGGATCTGAAAAATTCCCGCTCTCGACGAGGGGAACGAAAAGCGGACAACTTTGCGAAAAAACGCGGCAGGTTTTGTCGATCCTTTCGAGTTCTTTTTTGTAGGCGCCGCTTGATATGGTAGAGCTGGTACCTATAACCCCTATTCTTTTATTCCTGGAGATCTGCACGGCTTCTTTTGCGCCGGGATTTATAACCCCGATAACCGGTACCGGATAATCTTTTTTTAGAGAAGGAAGGCTTAAACTTGAAGCGGTGTTACAGGCTACAACGACCATCTTTACCCGTTTCTTCATCATGAAATCCATGATCTCGTGGGAGAACCGGATAATGGTGGGTCGGGACTTATTCCCGTAAGGCACACGGGCCGTATCGCCGAAATAAACCACATCTTCGTTCGGAAGGTACTTGCGGACACTCCTCACAACGGTAAGTCCGCCGACTCCCGAATCAAATATTCCTATCGGCCTATTCTGCACTTTCATGGTTAGTATTATATAGGAATACGTATGGTTGGTAAAGTATTAAGGATAAGGATTTGAAATTCGATATTCTAAATTCGATCCCATTCTATAGTTTTGAACATTAGATCAATAGAACATTGTTGCCATAACTTAATGCTCTAATGCTCTGTTTAATAAAAAAGTGTAGGGAATCTGCTGGCCCGTCTAATCTTCTGTAAATTATCCGCGATATACGTTATACTGTGACGCATGAACAACTTAGACCAGACACCGCATTTTGCTTCGCTGACGCATGAGACCATCATCAGGCTTGCCGAAGAAGAACTTGAGACGCGCTTAACCGGACTTTGCCGCCCGTACAACAGCTATATAAACCGTATTTTTGAGCTTGCCGTGGAAGACGGGACGGGGCTTGTCATAAAATTCTACCGCCCGGGCAGATGGTCAAAAGAAGCGCTGCAGGACGAGCATGACTTTCTTCTGGAACTCACGGAATCTGAAATACCGGTCATCGCCCCTCTCCCCTTAAAAGGCTCCAAAACCATAGGTAAATCCGGCGACATCATGTTCGCTATTTTCCCGAAGAAAAGCGGCCGCAACTGTGACGAGTTCTCCGAGGAGCAATGGCTGGAACTCGGACGCCTGATAGCAAGGGTCCATAATGTGGGCGCCGTACGGATGCCCAAAGACCGCATTACTCTTACCCCGGGAAGCGCTACACGCGACCACATAGACTTTATCCTTGAACACAATCTTGTTCCCAAAGAACTCTCTGGTCAATTCCGGGACATCACCGGAGAACTTATTGGTCTCATAAACCCTCTTTTCACGAATAAGCCTCTTATCCGGATACACGGCGACTGTTATTCGGCGAACATCATACACCGTCCCGACGAATCATTCTATCTGATAGATTTTGATGACATGGCCATAGGCACACCGATACATGACATATGGATGCTTCTGCCCGGATACCTGAAGGATTCACGGCACGAACTGAACCTGTTCATTGAAGGATATGAGTCTTTCCGGGATTTTGACCGCACCGACTTAAAACTTATCGAACCCCTGCGAGCTATGCGCTACATCCATTTCACAACGTGGTGCGCCCACCAGGCAGCCGACAGAGGCTTCACCAACCTAGCCCCCGGCTGGGGCACGAACCAGTACTGGCAAACAGAAATAAACGACCTCGCCAAACAGATCACAAGGATCAAACACAAAATTTAACAAGGGGACACTTTGGTGCTTAATTTCCCAATCGGTACAAAAAATATACTTTTACTTTGGGGTTATTTTCTTTTTTAGCCCTTCTTCTGTAGGCATATCAAACACACCCCCCAAAGCATCTTGGCAATCTTTACAATGGGCTATATGGCTGCCTATGGCTTCCTTCTTTTTCCCTTTTATTCTTCCCTCCGTGTAGTCTATAAAAGTTTTTGGAGATGGGCAGGAACTTTTAGAAAACACCTTAGGCTCTATCTGGGGATTTTGATATTTTCGGTAAATAGCATATATGAGGTAAATTATTAATAAAAAGAGTATCAAACGTATCATTCTTTTACGGCCATCCTTTCTTCTGCCTTCTATGGTGGAGGTGCCGGGAAACTCCTATTTTCGTGCTCAAATCAGGTATTTCACCACGATTTCACCACGATTTGCACTCTTTTACTTCAAGGGCACATCTGAAGATTTAAAATGAAGATCCCTTTGTGGGAACGCTATCGTAATCTTCCTTTCCCTAAATATCTTGTCTATCATATAATGCAGATCACTTTTAAGACCGAATCTATTCTGCGGCTCATTGGTCCAGATATAAAGATTAAAATTTAGTGAGCTATCTCCAAAATTTTCGAACCATACATAGGGTTCCGGATTATGCAAGACTTTCTCATGACTTTTTGCCACTTTCATCAGAGAAGCCTTCACAAGTTCCGTATCTGCCCCATATACAACCCCAACGGAGATCTTCACCCTGGTCACTTTGTCACTGTAACTCCAGTTTATTACCTTCTGGTTCATAAAATCCGCATTAGGGACAATAACAGATATGTTGTCAAAAGTATCTACTATAGTGCTCCTTGCCTTTATAGCTCTTACTTTACCCGGAAGATCACTAACTTCAATATAATCCCCCACCTTTACCGGCCTCTCTATCAGCATAATAATCCCGCTTATAAAATTCTTGGCTATATCCTGGAGACCAAATCCTATTCCAATACCAATAGTACCGGCAAAAACAGTAAGCGCCGCCAGTTTCACGCCCAATGCCGATAACCCTATAAGGACACCGATGATCAGCATCAGATATTTTATGGTCACTGAAAATGTATATTGGACGCTTTCATCCAGTCGCATCTTTTTATACAGGCTGTTACGGAATGCCCCGTCCAGAAGATTCGAGCAGACAATAAAAAGCCACAGTATCGCACCTGCCTTGAAAAGCACCCATACGGATATGCTGACTTCCCCTAATTTAAAAAACGGTTTTTGCACCAATGCCCCAAGAAACGTCGCCGCCTCATACCTGATGCCTAACGCTTCGGTTACGAATAAAATACCGAATATGAATAATATCCATCCAAACAAAGTTATTGACGCATCCAAAAAAGCATGCCCGGCTGTCGGTTGTTCGGTAATAATCTTCGTTTTTTCGCCTATTTTATGCGCCCCCAGGTCCACGACATGGTGTATCAAAAAAAGTGCAAACACCACTATGACCACAAAGACCATCCTGGGGACAAGATAAACCGCCAGCTGATGGTATCCTGAAAAAGATAAAATGAAATATACGCTTATAAATACCAAACTCCACCAAAAACCTTTTCGTAATAAGTTTATGGATATTTTTTTACCCAAAGGTTCCGACGCTTCTGCGTCTATGTGCTTTTCCTTCCGTTTAGCGGCTATAAACAAAAGAAACCATCCAAATAAAATTGCCAAAAAGGAGGTCTCCCACAATTTAACCGAATACGGCCCTTTGGCTAGCAAAGTGTTTTTGAGGATACTAACTCGCTTCTCATGCAGCATGTTAATGTAATCCTTGGCCGCTTCTATCTGGATATCAACAAAAGATATCCTTTCATTTATGTGCGTAACTTGCGCCTGTATGGTTTCTTGCTTTACCTGGTTAGCTTCTAGAGCTTCTTGTGTGGGCTGTTTATTATCTTCTTTAAGGGCTAAGAGCATCTTTTGGGCTGAAATTTCTTTTTCGATAGATTTTATTTCAAGTTCAATTAGCGGGATGTTATTTTTAAGTGCAGATTTTTCTTTTTTTCTTTCTTTTAACGTCTGCCGCATTTGTTTTAATTCACTTCTTACCTGCTTTAATGTCAGGTCTTTACTTTTCACTATCTGCAGTTTTCTACCTATAACATCTGCGACCTGCTCATATGCCTGTATTTTTTCTTCTATGGCAAGTTCTTTGGCGGTAAGCGTGTCCTGTTTTGTTTCTAAGATCGTAAGCTTATCCCTTATTTCCTGGTCTTCTCCCCCAGAAACGGCCCCTTCTTGATGTAACGCGTTTTTCTCTTCCTCTATTGCGTGTTTTTCCCGGGTTACCTGGGCGGTATCTTCCGTAACCTCAGCCTTCCCTTCTTTTACGGTCTCGACTGTACTAAGTATCTTGTCGTTGTCTTCTGCAGTTTGTTTTTCGGCTTCAGAAGCGGCCTTAATATTAGGGTCTTCCTGTGCCATGGCACCGGAAGCTATAAGCAATGAGATTGTTATGATAAGTAAAATATTTTTTTCCATGATACCTCCGATTTTTGCCTATCTACACTAGGCTATATCCTCTTACATCCATTTTTTTCTTTTGAAATAAAATAACAAGGAAATGCCGACTATACCCATAAAACCTAAAACCATAAAATACCCGTAATGCCATTCCAGCTCAGGCATATACTTGAAATTCATACCATAAATTCCTGCAAAAAAAGTTAAGGGTATGAATATCGCGGCAAAAATTGTTAATACCTTCATTATTTCATTCATTTTGTTACTCATACTCGAAAGATAAATATCTAAAAGCCCTGAAACCATATCCCTGAAAGCTTCAATTGTATCGACCACCTGAATAGTGTGGTCATAAACATCCCTAAAATATATTGACGTATTTTCCTTGATCAACGAAGATTCTCCTCTTTGAAGCCCACTAATTATTTCTCGCAAAGGCCACACTGATTTACGTAATAAAATCGCGTCTCTTTTTAATTTGTGAATTACATTCAAAACCTCAGGTTGAGGATTTACTGCCAGATCCTCTTCGGCTTTTTCCATATCTTCTCCAAACTTCTCAAGTATTGAAAAATAATTATCAACAATTGAATCAATCAGGGCATATGCAAGATAATCCGAACCCATTTTTCTTATACGTCCCTTGGCCTGCCTTATTCTTTCCCTTATAGGATTGAAAACATCACCTTCCTGCTCCTGAAATGAAATAACAAAATTTGAACCAATAACCAGACTTACTTGTTCTATTATTATTCCTTCTTGTTTTTTATCGTAGTAAAGCATTTTTAAACTGACAAAGATGTATTTTTCAAAATCTTCAAGTTTTGGCCGCTGTCCGGTATTAACGATATCTTCCTGGACGAGCGGATGCAGCTCAAAGTGTTTACCGATCTTTTCAATTACAGAAGTTTCGTGAACTCCATCAATATTTACCCAGGTTACCGTCGGGGTATCCTTAAAAGGAAAAATATCTTCAGCCTTATCCGCTACCTTCTCCTGGAAGCGTTCCGCATCATAGTCAAAGACAGTTATTTTTACACTTTCTGTTTTCTTTTCACCTATATGAACAAGTGTCCCCGGAACAAGACCTGCTTGTTTGGATAATCTCTTTATAAATTTTGCCATATATACCCTCCTATCTGTTAGTAGCTTGCTATTCATTATATATCTATTTTAATTAGGTGTAAAATAAAACTCTCGTAAGTCTACATGCCTACCGTTCTATGACCCTTGATTTTACAGGGGTAAAACAAAAAATCCCACCGCTTGGTTAACGGTGGGATCGGGATTTTTGGTAGAGGTGCCGGGATTCCTTTATGGATAGTTTTGTGCGGGAGTAATTTGTAGGACTATATTTTAAGTCTTTTTTATGATATCGAGAGCCGCTTTTATGCCATCTGCAGCGCTTGATATGATACCCCCAGACCAACCACTCCCTTCTCCAGCAACATAGAGGTTTTCAAGCCCCACACAAAGACCATCTTTTTCTCTCAAAACCTGGATTGGAGCTGAACTTTTACTATCAAGCCCCAAAATGATTCCTGCATTAAAACCCTTTATCTTCTTGCTAAATTCCTTAAGCCCTTCAGCTATTGAATCGCTGATCTTAGGCGGCAATAGATCCCATAAAGCCGCGGGTTCTAACCCCAAAGGATAACTTGTTTCAAATATCCCTTTATTTTCTTTTTTTTCAATAAAATTTTGAATTGTACAAGATGGAGCTTTAAAACTACCTGAATATTTATAAAACTTTTCCTCAAGACCTTCCAGCCAATCAAGAGCTTCTGGAGGGGATACCTCTCTACCATTCAAACTATCCAAATTAATTCCTGCCACACAAGCTGCATTTGAAAATTTTCCATCTCTATTGTAGAAACTCATACCGTTTACTATATTTCTATTACCATACGCAGTAGAAGGAACGACAATTCCACCAGGACACATACAAAACGTATATACCGGGAATTCTCCCGCGCCGGCTGAAGTAAGTCTATACTCTGCCGCCTTAACTTCCTTCAAGCGTTTCGTACCCCATTGGGCTTCATTGATGATTTCTTGAGGATGTTCCAGTCTGCAACCTATAGCAAAATTCTTTGTCCGAAACTTTATCCCCCTATCAATTAACATCCTATATGTCTCATAAGCAGCATTACCCGACGCAACAACAAACTTATCTGCTTCTACTACTCCCTTAGTTGTTATAGCTTCACAAGCTTTTCCATCTTTAATTTTTATATCTTCTAGAAATGTCTCAAAAAGTAACTTCCCACCAATATCTAAAAACTGTTTTCTAAGAACTTTTATAATTTTTTTAAGATTGTCACTTCCAAGGTGAGGCTGCGCCATATATTTTATTACTTCTGGAGCTCCAGCATTAATATAGCTGGATATTATAAACTCTCTTTCTAGCGATATATGCTTAGATCTGGAAGTAAGCTTTCCATCAGAAAAAGTACCTGCCCCTCCCTCTCCAAAGGCATAATTGCTAATGGGATCAAACTCTCCCGTTTCCTCAAATCTTCTAATACCTTCAGCTCTTTTCTTAACCTCTGATCCTCTTTCGATCAAGGTCGTATTAAATCCCGATTTTTGAAGAACAAAAGCACAAAAGAATCCAGCAGGCCCACTTCCAACAACCATAACCTTTTCTTTTGTTTTTCTGTATGGAATATCTAACGTAGGAGACGCTTGGGGAACTATCCCCTTAATGTGTTCTGATGAAACTGAAACCAGTATCTGCCAATGAATTTTAGTCTTTTTCCTGGCATCAAGACTTTTCTTCTTGATCTGCCATGAGAATTCTTTTATTTTCAGCTCTTCTTCTATTTTTTTTCTAAGCTGATCCTCGGAATAATCAGTTGGCAATTTTAATATGATTTCTTTATATCCCATTTAATACCTTTGTATGCTGCTGTTTTGATGTAACATGGACGCTGTTTAGGCACCGCTATCTATTATCCGGTAATTGTACAGGCTCGACCCCTTTACTGATTTGTGACCTAACATAAAGCTCTTCTACTTTTTTTCTGGCCCAGGGAGTCCTTCTCAAGAATGTCAGGCTGGATTTGACGCTGGGATCTTTTTGGAAACACCTGATACTGATAGTCCTCCCCATCTCCTCCCATCCGTGCTGCTCCACCAACCTGTTCAGTATCATCTCCAGTGTAACCCCATGCAGAGGATCTTTCGATAGCCGTTCCTTCATACATCTCCTATTTTTAAAAGCACTCTTCAGGCGCGTTATACAACCCTTTTGGCTACCTTATTTTACAAAAGAAATCTTTAAATCGCAATGCATCATTATTAAACGTGCCGGGATACAAAAAACCGAGCCACATGCGAGGTTTTTGAACCCCGGACCTACACGTGGACATGAGGAGCAAAAAGATAAGAACTCGTTCTTAATCTTTTTGCGACGAATGGACGCAGAAATTGGCAAAGCCAATTTCTACAATAAAAAGCCCCGCTTGTTTAGCGGGGCTTTGGCTTTTTATTGGTGGAGGTGCCGGGATTCGACTAAGAGGTTTTTCCTATCCCCTTTATCTACACCGTTTTCATACTTATCTGCTTTATTTGCGCTAAATTAAGTAGTGCGGTTGTTTACATTTAGTTACATTTGCATGCAGATGTTTTGATGTAAGATGGGCACAGTTTGGGCACACAATAATGGCGTAGAAGGAGGGATTAGCCTCCCTCTCTCAGCTTTATATATTATCGCCCCACTGTTACGTCATGAGAAGTGAATGCAGCCTGCAAAAGTTTCCACAACTCTTGTCTATGCGTCGTCGCTAGAAGTGTCTCTCTGAGCGTACTGTTGAACATACACATTGAAATTGCTCTTAATATCTGTAGCTGCAGGCCGGCATCTTCCTGCGGAGACAAAATAAGGAACACAAAATGAATGGGCTTTCCATCGGGAGAATCCCACTCAATATCTGAAACTGTTTTTCCAAAAGCAATAATAGGCCTTTCTATTCCATTTATCCTCGCATGCGGGACAGCGACACCTTCTTCTAATGCCGTTCCTGCAATATTTTCTCTTTTAATAACAGCGTTGTATATCTCATCCTTGTCCAGCATATTTTCTTGTTCCGCGACAATGCCACAAAGCTCCTCAATAGCATTATCTTTATCCTTAGCTTTTAGGTCTGCAATAATGGCTCTGTTTAAGAAAAATTCCAAAATATTTATCTGCTTTCTTTTCTTAAGCGCATAGCTCATAAGTGGTCCAAGGATTACAGACGAAACCACCGCTCCGAAAACAACAGCCACAAAAACCTGCTGTGTAATAAGACCGTACTCCAGGGCCAACAACCCTACTACGATCTGCATCTCTCCACCGGGAGTATGAGCGAGCGATATTAAGTATCTGTTCGGTTTATATTTGCCGGTCAACAACACCCCTACCCAAGCGCCAATAAATCTCCCTACAACACCTATGATCAAAATAAATATGACAAGAAAAATCTCGAAGTTTTTGAAAAAATCTATCTTTAACCCTACACTGGCAAAAAATAGTGGAATAAATATTGCATGTACCATCTGAGAAATTACATGGCGAGTTTTTTCGGATAACGCTTTAGCTTCTCCTGCCATTACACCAGCAAGAAAGAACCCGAAGAGGGCATGTATGCCTATTTTTAGAGTAATAGCACCGCACACGATCCCCATAAGACTGATAAATGTAAGGGACGTTCCTGGTTCAGGTAAATTCACTTCTTTAATCTTTGTTATGACCTTATCAATAAAGTTTCTTCCATAGGTCAAGCAAAGTCCAGAAAATCCTATTGTAGCCGTTAAAACAACTGCTATTTTAGTAATAGCAATATTCGCATCCGCAAAAAATCCCAATATTAGAGTAAAAAGCACCCATCCCAAAAGATCATTTACAGATAATGCCGACATTATAAGGTAACCAACATCGGTTTTGTATAGCTTAAGATCCTCAAGCACTCGAGCTGTAACAGGAAGAGCGCTTATTGTCATTATCGTAGCCAAAAACAACGCAAAAATTATCCTTTGGCCGGGATCTGCCATATATTCCTGAGGGAGAAACAAGCATGGTATAAAAGCGATAAGCATTGGGAGAATTAGATCAGCAATCGAAATCTTTAATGCATCACCTCGCTGCCTCCAGGCGCTTGAAAAATCAATTTCAAGACCCGTCTTTAGAAGGAAGAACAATATCCCTACCCATGCCACTGTTTCCAGCATGTTTATCTGGATAACATCTGCAGGAAATATATACCCGTGCACTGTTGGGAAAAATCTACCAAAAATAGTAGGACCAAATAAAACACCAACTAATATTTCAGCAGTAAGAGCCGGTTGTTTCCATTTTCGGAAAAGCTCTCCCAATCCTCTGGCACATGCAAGTAAAATTCCAACCTGTACCAGAAACAAGAATATGTTTTGTTCATTTAAATAATGCATCTTAATACCCTTAAAAGCTTATATCTTTTTTATACCTTTGCATTTTATAAGCTACATTATACCTCCACATTGACCATGTGTAAAACTAAACCCTTATCAGCTTATTTTTCCAAGGCGTAGATTCATCTATTCGAACCCTGCCATCAAAATAATTTCACCACGTTTTCACCACGTTTTGCACCAAAAAGTGTACTTTTACCCCTGATGATAACTGATGCTGTATGGGTTTTTCTACCGTTCTCTGAGGCTTGATTCTACAGGGGTATAAACAAAAAGGCGGAAGAGAGTTTATTCTCTTCCGCCTTTGGTTTTAAATGGTGGAGGTGCCGGGACTCGAACCCGGGTCCATGATTCCCAACCAAGGAGTATCTACATGCTTAGTTTGCCTTTGGTCTTTTTCCGGAAGGTCCGGTAAACGGGGCTTCTTCCGGAAGCAATCTCTTAATACTACCTGAAGCTAAGAGATCTCACTTCAGGAGTCCTTGTTAAGGGTAGCTCAATTAGTAGGCCAAGGCGCCGACTAATGAGCTCGTTCCTGCTAAAGCAGAAACATTTAACGCATCAGAAGCAAGAATGCTCTCTGCTTCTTCTACTGGATTGTAGTTTGCGTTTATTGTTTTCAGGTTTTTAAAGAGGCCACCTGAAACCTCTGCATGCTGCTCCAAGATTTCGAAAACACGTCGAAACCTGTCACCCCCATATCAAGGAACAATTATCCTTTACGGCGAAGAGCCCTGTCCATTTCCCTTCTTGCCTGCTTTTCTTTTAGGGTCACTCGCTTGTCGTATTGCCTTTTTCCTCTTGCGAGAGCTACTTCCATTTTTGCATGCCCCCGCTTAAAATATATTTTCAGCGGAACAAGGGTATAACCTTTTTGCGATAACCCCGTCCATATCTGTTTTATCTGCGCCTTGTGGAGCAAAAGCTTTCTCGGCCTTAAAGGGTCATAATCCTCCTGCGAATACTCATAAGGACTTATGTGCATATTATATACAAAGATCTCGCCCTTTTCTATCCGGGCGAAACTACCCTTTAAATTTGCTTTTCCGGCCCGCAGAGATTTGACTTCGTTGCCCTTGAGCTGAAGGCCCGCCTCATAAGCTTTTTCAACGTAATAATCTCTTAAAGCCTGGCGGTTCGTAACTACGGTCTTGCCATTCTGAGCCATTTTACTACCTTTATTATAACATAACACTCAATTGACTGAAACTATAATTTATAGTATAATCCAATCTACTAAATGTCAACCTTTGTTATGATGCGGGCGTGGCGGAATTGGCAGACGCGTATGGTTCAGGTCCATATGGAGGAAACTCCTTGGGGGTTCAAGTCCCTTCGCCCGCACCA
>JBAROI010000040.1:0-5964 GCA_049642015.1 Candidatus Omnitrophota bacterium
CTGGCATGGTGGCTCCAGCAGATAGCCGAAGCGGAGGCCGATGAAGACGGGTATAAAGTGATACGTCTCACGGAGGTCCCGGTAGGGTCAGACGGGAAAAAGAAAATCATACGCATACACCCGAGGACCTTGATCGTTGTAGATACCAATCCTGAAGATTACGAGGCGAGGGGCGTTTTCCCGGGACTGTTTAAGGAAAGTACCGCGGCAATAAAGGTGGGTCCGCTCATAAGGGGAGAATTAACAGAGGAAGAATTAAAGTCCCTTGGAGCCCTTGAGTTCCAGGAGAAAGAAACGTTTCAGTCTGCGGAAGAATTTTTAAAAGCGGAAACCCATGCGGAAATCCATCAGGAAACTCACGCGAAGAGAGAAAAAGCGAGAATAAAAAGATACGTTGATACTTTCATTAAATTTGGCAAGAATCCCCCCGGAGCCGCTGAGGCGGAAGTGATATCAAATGATATAACGAATATCTACTATCGCGTCGTCTGCGGTTACCTTAAAGGGCAATACGGGATACGGGAAAAGATCGCTTTTTCCGTGAGGGAGCTTAAGCGGATAACGGAAGACGTGCTTCTGGGATTAAGCGAAGGAAAGGAGGCAAAAGAGGCTCTGGCGCATGCTGTAAGCGTGCATCTTATGATGCGATGGCAGGAGGCAAAAGACAGGGCCTGTATCAGAAATATCCTGGGTCTTGATTTTTCGATTTCGCTCAGCACACTACAGGTCGGCAAATTTTTGGAAGATCAGGTTCTTGGCAGGAAAAGGGCTGTTAATATACGTGTTGCGCCCGACAGGGACATTAACGGCCCATTAAGCGCCTTTCAGGAGGATCATCCGAACGTGATAATGAAGTTCGTCCCTTTAACTGCTGAAAGCGATAGGTTCATGCTTGAGGGCGGTCCGATCGTAAGCGAGGACGGGAAAAGCCAGACCCTTGGGCATGGCGTCCTGGGTAGGCTCATAGGGGAGGCGAATGCCAACCCGGACAGGGAGGTCATCTACGTGCTCGAGAATATCCATAACTTGAGGAGTGAAGAGGCGGTTGCCCTCAACGAATTTTTGCAGGAAGGCAAGCTTTACATAAGGGGAAAAGACACTGAGATCACACTTCCTCGGAACGCGTACATTGTAGTGACCAGCAGGACAGATTCTGACTGGGATTGGTCAGAAGCCGAAAAATCGCGTTACGTGAATTTCGGTTTTGACGGCCCAGGCTTCCTTCAGCACTTTTTGATAAAATTCGCGTTAAGAAAAGACCTTGAAGGAAGAGGCGTACCGAAAGAGCTAAGCGACTTATTTATCAAGGAAATACTCTCATATTATCCTGCCTGGCTTCAAGACCTCCGGGACAAGCGGTCAGAGAGAACCGTTTCGATGACGGTAAAGTACTTATCCAGGCGGATAAAAGAATACCCCGCGGGACAGCTTAACACGGACGCGATATGTGATATGTTCGCCGAAGCCCTTAATGAAGTCCTTTTTAAGGGCTTTCATTCCGAGAACCGCCTTAAATTGACAAAAAAGTATTTGAGGAAAGTAGAAAACCTTAAGCACGCTTTTCCCTGGTCAGAAGAGGGGAAAAAGAAAGAAGAGCAGCCCGAATGGGTGGACCGATTTACCAGGGAAGGGGCGCAGATCCAGCTGGAAGACGCGAGAACCAAGTATGCTGGAGCAAGGACGGAAGGAGAAAAGTCCGAACAGCTTAACAGGATGAGAACGATTTTCAGGGAACATCCCGAAGCAACAGAAAAAGAATACGCTGATCTTGCCTCGATGGGGTCTTTTGAGATCGGCCGGGCTTACCACCCGGTACAGATTTTCGATCTTAAGGTCGGTCTTAATGAAAACATCAGTGCTCTTGATGCCCCTGCGGATGGCAAGAAAGTGATAGTAGAGCTCTGGAGGCCTGAGCCGAAAGGAGGGAAAGTCTTTGTTTTGTATCTATACGACGAAGGGAAGGGAGAATATGCAGCCATAGAAGAGCCGATAGCCGTTGAAGCCGGGGCTAAGGCAAAAAAAGTAAAACTTTTAGGTAACGGCAGCAGCATTCTGGTGCTGGATTCTGCTAATACCATAAGCCAGTATGTTTTTGACGACACTAAAAGAAAATATATTAAAAAGGGCGCCGCCATAGAGCACTTAAGAGATATCAAAAGCTTTGAACTCTTGCCTGACAGAAAACATGTTCTTGTATCGGATGTTGAGGGATATTTATTTGTTTACGGGTATGATGATGCGCAGAAGAAATATATTCTCAGGCAGGGATTTGACGATTTTGTGGCCCTTTCGCAAAATAAAGGCAAGAGTGTGGTGAATTCTATCGAGGTCTTCCGAGGACGTTTTATTGTGCGGTGTTCAAAATTACTTGTCAGTTATTTTTACGATGAAGACGAGAATGCTTACGTGCCGGATTTCAAAACACCCATGCCTTATCTTATCACGGCGTACAAATATAAAGAGTTTTATTCGCCCGATAAAAGCTTAAAGATTGAAGTGACAAATGCGGATACGGGTAAATACGGTCCGCGGGGATGGATGGGGGAAGAAGTGAGGACTACTCCTTACAGGTACAATCCGCTTAAGGGTAAGTATGAGAAAAAAGAGGATTTAGAGTGCGGCCTTGACCTTAACGACATGCCGGTTATCGAGTTTTCTCCTGATAACAAGAAGATCTTTATCGGAAGCTATCCCGACCAGATAAATTTCTCCGATCAGCAGAGAAAGCCGGCCGTGCTTTTTGTCTACGATGAAGAGAAGGATGAGTACAGGAAGAAGCAGGTGTTTGATGAGTTTCATTGGGCTGAGTCAGCCCACTTCTCCAGCGACGGAAAGCGGCTGGCAGCATTATCAGTTTACGGCGGACTTACCGTTTATAGGCATGATGACAAGGAGAATAAATATAAATTGTCCAGGAGGCAGGACTGCGAAGTTTGCCATAGCGGTGCCGATAGGGTTCGCTTTTTTATGAACGATGAGATCATGTTTGTTTCGAGCAAAGCCGGGGTAAAGATCTTCAGGAACGCGCCCTTTATAGTCGAAGATGAAGATCAGGTCCGAGATATAATTTATGGGGATAGAATACCGAGGAAAGGGTTTCCAAAAGAAGTGGAAAAGATCCACGTCCTGGCATGGCCTCAAAGATTGGCTCAGGCAAAGGTGCGTTTTTCCGCCGCCGGGTCTGAAGATGAGAGAAAAAACGAAATCAGAAAAATAAAGGAAATATTCCAGAAGCACGACGAAGAGATGGAGAGCAAAGAATCGGACCACGCATTGATGGAACCTTCCCAGATCGGAAAAGCCTTTTCCTGGAGCGAAGGGTTTACCGATCGCACTGGTAAGGCGCATAAAGTCGTTTCAACGGACTTTTCGCCTGACGGGAGAAGGGTAATTGCCGTTATTGAAGACCCCGCGACCAAAATAAGAAGATTAGTTTTCCACGTGTATGACGAAAAAAGAAGAGGGTTCATTCTGCAGGAGCAGGCAAGTGATGACAAGGCTGTTGTCTGGACAAAGATTTCCCGGGACGGAAAGAGGGTATTAGTCAGGGAAAAGAACATACACACAAATAAGGAGAGCTTGTCATTGTTCGTCTATGAAGATAAACGGGGCCTGTATGTGAGCAAAGGAAGACTTTTAGGCGAAAACTATGACATCGACCTTATCAGGTTTTCGGAAGATTGCGATAAGATATTTATGTCCGCTATGGATGCCCTGGGAAACACGAAAGTACTGCTTTTTTATGTGTACGATAAGGAAAAGGGAAAATATTTGATGAAAAGACATGCCGCGGCTCATGGCAGCAAGGTAACCGCGGCCGAGTTTTACGAGAATGGGAAGGAGCTTGTTTTAGGAGTTTATGGTCCCAAAGAAGGAGCCAGTGGCGTGTTTTTCTATCATTATGAGGCCGGAGAGAAGGATTTCTCATGGGCGAGGCCACCCTTAAACCATAGGGGAAGGGTAAGCGCTGTCGCGCTTTTGCAGGATAAAGAAACCCTTGCCGTAGGGGACGAGGAAGGAAATATAACGATTTACGCAAAAGACAAACTTAAAGGGACCTATAAGATCAAGCAGGTGCTGGGATTTGAAAACAAGATCGGAAAAGGCAGCGTAAGTTCTATCCAGGTCTTTCAGGGGCATTTGCTTGTGAAAGGAAACGTCCCGGGCAGCTTTCCTTATCAGACTGAAAGAATGGCGATCGATTATATTTACGATGAACAAAGTGGCAAATATGTCAAAGGGGACCCCTACCCGATCGGGGCAAAACGCGCCGGGAGCAAGAGCTTCGCCCAGGAGGAGTATTTTTCCCCGGACAAAAAATACAAGGTTGTGGTAACAAATCTGATCGGTGAAAAACGACATATGTACAATATAAACGCAGATCTTCATGTGCTTGATGAGGCGAGCGGGAAGTACATTCATCAACATCCCCTGTTGACCTTCCCGCCGCAACACCGGGTAGTTGTTGAATTTTCACCGGACGGTAAGAAGATCTTTATTGGAAGCAGGTCTGGAAGAGGCGCCGCTATCACGACTGCCGAACAGAGTTCGATTATTTTTGTTTTTAATGAAAAAGAAAGAACATATAAATTGAAGCAGTCATTAGGTGATCTTGTAGGAGTTCACTCGGCTCATTTTTCGCAGGACGGCAAAAAACTGATCGTCGGGTCAAGGGAAGGAAAAACCCGCCTTTATAAATGGAATGAAATTGAAGAAAACTACATGCTGCGGCAGACGTGGGAATATGATTTCGATAAAGCGTTCGATCTGGTCCGCTTTCTCGCGGGCGATGACGTGATATTCATGAGCAATAGCGACGGGAGGGCGGATCTTGTCTTTGACCATCCCTTCATAGTCGGGGATGAAGGCGAAGCATACGACATAATAAACGGAAAAAGATTCTCCCGCGACCTTCTTCCCGATAAAATGGAGACCTTTTCGGTAAAGACGACCTTTCAAGGGCAGAAAGAAGCCGCTGACGTATCCTGGCAGCAGAAATTGGTCCAGGCAAAGATGCGTTTTGCCTCGGCGCAGACAGACCGGGAAAGAAAAGATCACCTTGACCAGATCGCAAAGCTCGTCAGGGAACATGAAGGGAAAATGGAAAAGGAGGGCGCAAGTCTTGATTCTTTGGAAAACCTCGACATCGCCCAGGGCTATCGTGTGAAGCAGGAAATGGAAGCGTTTGGTCTTGCAGCGTCCGATGTAGCTGTAGCTGAAGACGGCAGGAGCATTATCAAGGGATATTTTGACGCGGTCACGGATGAGAAAGCAATGGTCTTGTACGTGTACGATGAAGTGAGGGGAGAATATGTCGAAGAAGCGAGAGTCCCGGCGCTACCAGGGAAACCAAAATATTCTCCTGGCACCAGAAGTTTTACAATGCTTTCCTCTGACAACGAGTTACCGGAGAAACCAAAATTTTTCCCTGACAGCAAAAGTTTTGTAGCGCTTTGTGACAATAATATAGTTGTTTATCTATATGACGAAGACAAAAAAGGATATAGGGAGCCACAGATCTTTACTGAATTCGCAGAAGGGATTGAAGGAGTTCCTGAAAGTAAACGCTGGAATTTTCCGGTGCACTTGATAAACGTTTTTCACGGACGTTTCATCGTAAGGAACCTTAATTTTGAGGCCGAATATGAGTATGACGAGACGAAAAAAGAGTACGCCAGGAAAAATTATTCCCACATTGGCACGACCATTTGGGATCATTACTCACCCGACAAAAAAACCAAGGTTGTAGTGACAAAACAGCACAGGGACAAGGGTATAACTGAACATTTGAAAGTCCTACTCTACATATATGACGAGACGTCTGGAGAATATATGCTGAAGCAGGAATTAAAAAACTATCCTGTTGACAGCCATGTGACGGTTGAATATTCGCCTGATGGAAAAAAGATACTCGTCGGAGGCTATAGAGGCGCCGCGTCCGTTCTCGACTATGACCCGGAGGCT
>JBAROI010000047.1:0-21196 GCA_049642015.1 Candidatus Omnitrophota bacterium
CGACTTTCACCATCCCGACGACTTTGTCCTTCTTCTTCAGCCTTATACCCTTGACTCCCTGGGCGCTCCGCCCCATGGACCGTATGTCTTTTTCCTTAAAGCGGATCGCTTTTCCTTCCGCTGTGGCCAGGCAGATCTCATCTTTCCCTTCGGAAAGAAGCGATCCTATCAGCTGATCCCCCTTGCTCAATGTAACGGCGATGATGCCGCCTTTTCGGGGATTACTGAAAGCCGTAAGGGGCGTTTTCTTTATCTTTCCCTGTTCCGTTGCCATAACGACGAATTTTCCTTCTTTAAACTCCCGCACGGGAAGGACCGATGTTATTCCCTCGTCGCCGGAGACCCCGAGAAGATTGACGATAGGCCTTCCCTTGGTCCTCCGTCCGGCCTGCGGGATCTCGTGAACCTTCAGCCAGTAAAGCTTCCCCGCGCTGGTAAAAATAAGCATGTAGTCGTGGGTCGACGCGACAAAGAGGTGTTCTACAAAATCTTCCTCTTTTGTCTCAGCGCCCGTAACGCCCTTGCCCCCGCGGAGCTGCTTTTTATAGGCACTCACCGGGAATCTTTTGATATACCCGGCGTGGCTTAGCGTAATCACCATATCCTCCTCGGCTATCAAATCTTCGATGTCGATGTCTTCAGCCGCCGAGGTTATTTCCGTCCGGCGCGCGTCACCGAATTTGTCCTTGAGCTCTAATGATTCTGTTTTAATTACCTCCAGGATTTTTTTCTCACTCGCAAGTATTCCTTTGAGTTTTTCGATCGTCTTTAACAGCTCGAGGTATTCTTTCTCGATCTTGTCCGTTTCAAGATTTGTAAGCTGCTGCAGCCTCATCGCCAGTATCGCGAGGGCCTGCGGTTCGGAAAGATCGAATTTTTTCATCAGGCCCACTTTTGCCGCTTCGGGATCTTTCGATTTTTTGATAAGTTTTATGACTTCGTCCAGGTTCTTAATGGCGATCTTTAACCCTTCAAGTATATGCGCCCTTTCTTCCGCCCGGGTAAGATCAAACCTTGTCCTTTTTATTATGATCTCCTTCCGGTGTTTTATAAAAAGCCCCAGCATCTGTTTCAAGTTAAGGACCTCGGGCTGGTTGTCGACAAGGGCCAGCATTATAACGCCGAACGTGTCCTTCATCTGCGTGTGCTTGTAAAGCTGGTTCATCACAACTTCCGTGTTCTGCCCGCGACGGATGTCTACCGATATTCTCATGCCGTCCCTGTCGGATTCGTCGCGGATATCCGCTATTCCCTCGATCTTCTTGTTCCTGACAAGGTCGGCCATCGATGTGATGAGTCTGGTTTTGTTCACCTGGTAAGGAATTTCGGTGATAATTATGCTTTCCTTCCCTCCCTTTTTCTGCTCGACGTGGGCCTTTGCGTGCAGTGTCAGCGAACCGCGCCCCGTCCTGTACGCCTGGAGGATGCTGTCGCGCCCGCAGATAAGCGCCCCCGTGGGAAAATCGGGTCCGGTAACGATTTTGGCGAGGTCGTCTATCGAGCATTCAGGGTTATCTACCACGTGGCAGATCGCGTCCACTATCTCTGAAAGGTTGTGCGGCGGGATGTTCGTCGCCATCCCCACGGCGATCCCGCTCGAACCGTTGAGCAGAAGATTGGGCACTACTGACGGAAGAAGTTCCGGCTCTTTAAGAGAGCCGTCAAAATTCGGACGCCAGTTGACCGTCTCTTTCTCTATGTCCGCCAGTATCCAGTCGGAGAGCCTTTGCGTCCGCGCTTCTGTGTAACGCATTGCCGCGGCAGGGTCGCCGTCAATGGACCCAAAGTTCCCCTGGCCGTTTATCAGGGGGTACCGCAAAGAAAAGTCCTGGACCATCCTCACGAGAGCGTCATAAACAGCCGTATCTCCGTGGGGATGATATTTACCCAGAACCTCTCCGACGATCCTCGCGCTTTTTTTGAAAGGTTTATTGTACACCAGCCCCATGTCTTTCATCGCGTAAAGTATCCTCCGGTGCACGGGCTTAAGGCCGTCCCTTACATCCGGCAGGGCCCTCCCCACGATCACGCTCATGGCGTAATTTATGTAAGAGTCTTTCATCTCCTCTTCAACGTGGATAGGTATTATTTTTTCGTTTCTCGTATACATTCCGTCTCCTTTAATAAGACCATAACTTCCGTGCCCTTCGGGCGCGTAAGTTATTTGGTCGAATTAAACCCCACACCCAGAACTACCTGGGTGTGGGGTCAAGTTCTGCCTGCAAACTTACGTTCCGTAAGTTTGGGCCTCACTTGATTTAAATGTCGAGGTTCTTCACGTCCCGAGCGTGTTTTAGTATAAAGCTCCTGCGGGACCGCACGTCATCTCCCATAAGGATCGTAAACATTTCATCAGCGCCTGCCGTGTCTTCTACCGTCACTTGCTGCAGAACTCTTCTTTCGGGGTCCATGGTGGTTTCCCAGAGCTGTTCGGGGTTCATCTCACCGAGGCCCTTGTAGCGCTGTATGGCCATCCCCTTTTCCCCTTCCCCCAATACGTACCGCAAAAGCTCGCCCAGGGAAAATATCTCTACTTTCCCGCTGACAAGGAATAGGGGCTTTGCTTCTTTGGACTTCTCTCTTTTTGCACCTTTCTTTTTCGCCTTCGGCGCCGGTGCTGCCTCGTCCGACTTCTCGCTTTCGTAGTCCGCGATGTCCAGGCCGAATTTGGCTATCTCTTTTGAGATCTTCTCGAGTTCTCTTGCTTCATAAAATTCGTGGACGGAAATGCCAGTTCCTTTTTCTCCCTCTTCCCCTTCCATTTTCAGCTCTGTTTCACCTTCTTTGGCCCTTACCTTCGCCAACTCATCATCGCTGTACAAATATAGGTCCTTTCCCTCCACTTTGACCCTGTATAGTGGCAATTTTTGGGTTTTCTCCTGACTTAATTTGAGATATTTGCTAAAGACCACTCCATGCCGCTCTATGCCCCCTGCCAGCTTTTCGAGCCTCAAAAGAAGCTCCAGGAGTTCTTTGAGTTTTTTAGACGTAATTGATTTTTTCCCTTTTATCTGCTCGACCTCGAGCCCCTCGATACCCTGGTCAATGAGAAAGGCTTTCATTTCCCTCTCTGCGCTGATGTACTGCTCGCTCTTTCCGCGCTTTACTCTATATAGCGGGGGCTGCGCGATGAATATGTGCTCTTTGTCCACGATGTCCTTCATCTGCCGGTAAAAGAACGTGAGAAGAAGCGTCCTGATGTGAGAGCCGTCCACGTCCGCGTCGCACATAAGAATGATCTTCCCGTAGCGGAGCTTGCCGATATCAAACTCTTCCCCTATGCCCGCGCCAAGGGCCATAACCACTGTTTTTATTTCTTCATTGCTGAGAACCTGGTTGATCCTCGCTTTTTCCACATTAAGGATCTTTCCCTTCAGCGGCAATATCGCCTGGAATCTCCTGTCCCTTGCCTGCTTCGCGGAACCGCCCGCCGAATCTCCCTCGACTATGTACAGCTCCGTGAGCGCGGCGTCGGTTTCGGAGCAATCTGCCAACTTCCCGGGAAGTGAGCCGCTTTCCAGCGCCCCTTTTCTTCGCGTAAGGTCGCGGGCCTTCCTGGCGGCTTCGCGGGCCCTCGCCGCCGAAATGACTTTCTTTACTATTCTGCTCGCGACTGCCGGGTTTTCCTCAAAATACGCGCCGAGCATCTCGTTTGTCGTGGTTTCTACCAGACCCTCAACTTCGGAGTTCCCCAGTTTTGTCTTTGTTTGTCCCTCGAACTGCGGGTTCGGGATCTTTATGCTGAGAACAGCGGTAAGGCCCTCCCTGGCGTCGTCACCCGAAAGCGCGTCCCCCTTGATAATGCCGCGGGATTTTCCGTAGTTTTTTACCGTCCTCGTAAGGGCGGACTTAAAGCCCGTTAGATGCGTCCCTCCCTCTATCGTGCTAATATTGTTCGCAAAACTGTAAATGTTCTCGGCATATCCCTCGTTGTACTGCATGGCCACTTCCAATGTGATGTTGTCTTTTTCCTTTTGGAAATAGATGATCTTTTTGTGGAGAGGGCTTTTCTTCTTGCTCATGTATTCTACAAAGGAGGAAATGCCTCCCTTATAGAAAAACTCGGCCTCTTTATCGGTCCTTTCGTCTTTAAGCGTTATTGTCACGCCCTTATTGAGAAAGGCCATTTCTCTCATGCGGGTAGACAAAATGTCATAGCTAAAAATGTTGGTCTCTTTGAATATGTCTTCATCCGGCCGGAACGTGACGCCGGTTCCCGTGGCTTTCGTTTTGCCGATGGTCTTGAGTTTCGAGACCGTATGCCCCTTCTTGTATTCCTGGTGGTATATTTTTCCGTCCCTTTTTACTTCAACTTCCAGCCATTCCGAAAGCCCGTTAACAACGCTGACGCCTACCCCGTGAAGTCCTCCGGAAACCTTGTAAACCCTGTGGTCAAATTTGCCCCCGGCGTGGAGCGTGGTCATTACGACTTCTACCGCCGGTTTTTTCTGTGTGTCGTGTATGTCCACGGGGATCCCGCGGCCGTTGTCTCGTATCGTTATGCTTTCATCCGCGTGTATGGCAACATCTATCTTGTCGCAATAGCCCCCCATAACTTCGTCGATCGAGTTGTCCACAACCTCGTAAACAAGGTGGTGCAGGCCCCTTTTGCTCGTGTCGCCGATATACATGGCGGGTCTTTTTCTGACGGCCTCGATCCCCTCCAGGACCTGTATCGTCCTGGCGTCATATTTCTTTTTTGCTCCGGGTGCTTCTTCGGCTGCGTCCCTCTTTTTCTTGCTCGCCTTTTGCTTTCCCTCTACTCCGGTTTTCTTCTTCGCCATTTTTTTCCTTTCACTCCGCCCCTAAAACGCCTACGCGGAACCTTATATCCTGCGCCTTTTTCTTTCCTTTATAGTTCTGGTTAAATTTCTCTACTATGCCCCTTTTTTCAAGCGTCAGTTTATACAGCCACGGGGAATCCACCACGATTACGGTAAGCGTCCCGTTCTTGTAGCTTACGAGTTGTGTTTTGCTTCTTGTTTCTTCATTTGTGGCGGCCTTCCAGGCGTCGCCTATTGCTTTCCCTCTTTCCTTGCTTCCAGTCTGCCATTTTCTGATGAGACCGTCAACAATTCTTCCGATATTTTTTGCGTTTCTCTTCGGCTTCATCTGGAGTTCTTTTTTATGCGGTCAGTTGCATGGGCAATACGACGTAGACATATTCTTCCCCTTTTCTTATCACTCCGGGCTTGTTGGATTCATTGACCTCAAAGACAACCTCTTCGTCGGTCATGTTTTTAAGGACGTCCATCAGGTACTTTGGGTTAAACCCGATCTCGATGCCCTCATCCCCTGTATAATCCGCGTCCAGCTGCTCTTTTGCTTCGCCGAGATAGGGGGTGTTTTTCGAGATCGTCAGTTTTTTCTTCTGTATATCAAGCTTCACCGCAAGCGAATCCTGGTCAGTGAAAATACTGGCCCGCCGCGTGGCGGATAAGAGCTCTTCCCGGGATACCTTTAATGTTTTTTGAGATTTTCCGGGAACGACTTTTTTGTAATTAGGAAATTCGCCTTCTATCAGCCTTGAGATCACAAAAAAATCCGGAAAGGAAAACATGACCTGTGTGTCGCTGAACTGGATTTTTACCTCTCCCCCGTCTCCCAATAGGCGTTTTACTTCCTGGACGGTCTTTATGGGGACGATCACCCCTCTGTCCACTAGTGTTTTTTTGGGAAGTTTTTTTCTCATCATCGCCATTCTTTTGCCGTCGGTTGCCACAAGCGCGACCTCGTCGCCTTTTGCCTCCAATAAGATGCCGTTCAGCACGTAACGCGTGTCGTCCTTGCTTATTGCAAAATCCGTCAGGATGAACATCTCTTTTAAAAGAGGTTGGGAGATCGTTATTGAGTCCCTATCCTTAAACAGGGGTAGCTGGGGAAATTCTTCTTTTGGGAGCCCCAGAACCTTAAAATGCGCGTTCCCGCTTTTAATATTGATGGAGCTGCCTTTCTTCATTGACAGGCTTATCTCGGTTTCTTCCGGAAGCGCCCGCACTATGTCAAAAAACTTTTTCGCCGGCACGGTCACGGCGCCCCCCTGTGATGTGTTAATGGAGAGTGTTGCCGATATTCCAATATCGAGATCGGTTGCGGTTAATTTCAGTCTGTTGCCCGTCACCTCCATTAAAAGGTTGGATAAGATCGGCAGGCTGCTTTTTTGGGAAACAGCATTTTGGACTATTTGTATCCCGTTTACAAGATCGGCTTTTTGAATCGTGAACTCCATTTCTCCTCCCGAGAGCGTACTTCTTTTATGCTTCTTTTTAAAAAACAGTATGTAGTAATCATAGTAAGTAGGGTTCGTTGGAGCTGTTGATAAGTCGGAAAACCCATACAAACAAAGGAAATACTAAACAAAAAACATGTGGATATACTCTTGATTTTTTGTGGATAACGTGGGGAAAAGACCCCAAAAATATCCACAAGTTATCCACAGGCAAAAATCAAAGAACAAGAAAACGATACCTTTTTATTTTTTTATCTGCTTTGTCAACTTATCAACGAGGGACCTGACCCCCCCTTCTTCGCCCAACTCTCTACCTATCTTCTCGCATGCGTGCAAAACGGTTGTGTGGTCCCTTCCCCCAAAGAGGCTGCCTATATCAGGAAGTGAATGGTCCGTTAGCTCCCTGGAGAGATACATTGCCAGCTGTCTCGGGTAGGCAACGGCCCGGGTGCGTTTTTTGGCTTTCATTTCCGAGACCTTCATGCCGAAATAATCCGCGACGACTTTCTGTATTTGTTCTATGTTGATCTTCTTGTCTTCTTCCGTGATCATGCCCCTGAGGACCTCTTTAGCGAGATCGGCGGAAAGCTCCTTGCCGGTCAGCTTTGCGTAAGCCACAACACGGATGAGCGCTCCTTCCAGTTCGCGTATGTTGGTTTTTATCTTCTCCGCAAGGAAGAACAGCACGTCCTGGGGGACGCGGACCGATTCATTTTCGGACTTTTTCCCGAGGATCGCGCTCCTTGTTTCGAAGTCCGGCGGCTGTATGTCGGCTATAAGCCCCCACGCGAACCTGGACACCAGGCGCTCTTCAAGGTCCGGGATGTCCTGCGGCGTTCGGTCGCTCGAGACGACTATTTGCTTGTGCGCATCGTGAAGCTTATTGAATGTATGGAAAAACTCTTCCTGGGTGGACTCTTTGCCGGCTATGAACTGTATATCGTCCACGAGCAGCACGTCAACGTTTCTATACATATTCCGGAAATTCGGAGTGGTCCGGGTGCGGATGGCCTTTATCAGCTGGTTGGTGAACTCCTCGCTGGATATGTATAATACCCGGGCCTTGGGGTGTGTTTTTATGATCTCCTGCCCCATGGCCTGCATCAGGTGGGTCTTGCCCAGCCCCACACCGCCGTATATAAAAAGTGGGTTATAGACCCGTGAGGGCTTTTCGCAAATGGCGAGAGAGGCTGCGTGAGCAAAACGATTGCTCTGGCCCACCACGAAATTTTCGAACGTATATTTCGGGTTAAGCCCCATTTCCTGGAGCTTGTTCCCGGCCGGCTGACGGGTGCCGCCAAGTACGGATTTCAGCCACCCTACGGTTCGTTCCTTTTCGCCTTGTCCTTGCCCCGCGACGGTTTCCGGGCTTTCCTCCCGGACCCCCGGGTCAGCAGGGGCGTTTTCCGCGCCCACGGCGGAAGCAACCTCGACTATCTCAAAACGGATCTCAAGGTCCTTGCCGGCGGCCTGCTGAACGGCGTTTTTTATTAAGCTGAAGTACTTGTCGCGTATCCAGTTTTCGAAAAACTTGTTAGGAATGCCAAGGGATATGACATTGTTGTCGAGAGAGGTTTGTTTAATAGGCAAAAACCACGTCGCGAAGACCTGGTCATTCACCTCGGACTTGAGGGCCGCTAGAGCTTTTTCCCAAATTTTTTCCATATTTTCTCAAAAAGAAAGAAACAAGTTATTAACAAATTATCCACAGAAGAAAGGCGGAAAAAATAAACCGTTTTTCGTGACTGAACAACATTATATCCACTACCCCCCTGCAATGCAAGTAATTTTTTGCTGAGCAAAAGAATTATTCCTTGACTTAGCATTAGGGTATGTTATAATTTTAAAACCTATTTGACTTATTTGCATAAAAAGGAGTCTTTCGGTGAAGAAAAATCTAAAAACAAAATCCAACTTAAAGCGCAAGAGAAAGCACGGATTCCGTAAAAGAAATAGTTCCAGCACGGGAAAGGCGATATTGAAAAGAAGGCGCAAAAAAGGCAAAAAAACACTGTCCGCGTGAAAATAGACCGCATACGAAAGACTAAAGACTTCCAGGACGTCTTCAAGAACGGCAAAAAATTTAGAGGCAAGCTTTTTTCGCTGTATGCCTGGAAAGGCGCCGGAAGCAGCGAAACCGCGGCTGGCGCCGCCGTGGCGAAAAAATTTGCGCGCACAGCCGTAAAGAGGAACTACATAAAACGCGCAGTCTATACGGTATTCCGCGGTCGCAGCGGGGACATGCAAAGAGGCGTAAAAATTGTGGTGAGGCTGTCCTGCGGGGTAAAGGATATCAAAAAACGGACGCTGTCAAAAGAGATCCGGAAAGACATTGAAGAGCTTCTGTTAAAGGCCGGGATCATACAATGAAAAAAGTGCTGATTTTGCTCCTTAAGGGCTATAAAAAAATCATAAGTCCTGGTTTGGTAAGAAGTTGCAAGTACAGCCCCACCTGTTCAGAATATGCGATCGAGGCGCTGGAAAGGCACGGGACATTAAAGGCCCTGGCCTTGACTATTTGGAGGGTGCTCAGGTGCAACCCGTTTTCACGCGGGGGACATGACCCCGTGCCGGCTGGAGGTCATGAGATCCAGTACTCCATAACTAAAAAGGAAAAGTAACGTGGAAAAAAGACTGCTCGTAGCAATGGCGATATCTTTGTTAATTCTGTTCGCCTTCCAGAAATTTCACAAGACGCCCGCCCCTTTTGTGCCGGCGGTTCCCGTGGGAAAAGTCGCTCCGCGGGCGATAGCCGGAATTCCCGCTGAACCCGCCGAGGTCAAAGAAGAGCCGCGCGAAGAAGAAGAGACAGTGATCCAGACCGACAGGCTCACCATTGTATTTTCGGATATAGGAGGCGCAGTCAAAAGCATAAGCCTGAGAGGTTTCGTTGACGCCGAAAAGAGAGAGCAGCTTCTGTGCGAGGGAGACGGGGTTTTTTCTACAACGAGCGCTCTTTTCCCTGGGATGGAAAAGAAGCGGTATAAAATGTCAAGAGGGAAAGATTTTCTTGAGTACAAGCTGATCGAGCCCGGCCAAATAGAAGTAACAAAACGATATAATTTCTATAAGCCCTTTAATCACATGGACTTATGCATCACAGTAAAAAATCTTTCTTCGAAAGATGTAAATTTTTCATATGATGTGAATGGGCCGTTCGGTCTCGAGCAAATAGACAAAGTCATGGGGCGAAGCTTTTTGGAAGCAGACGCCTTGATAGGTGATAAAATTTGGCGAAAGAAGGCCGTAAAAGGCGCGCAAGAAATAGCCGGGGATGTCAAATGGACGGCGCTGACGAACCGGTATTTCACCCTGGCCCTCAAGCCGTTTAGCCCTCCGCGCTCCATGGTCTTCAAGGAGCTTGCCCCAAAAAAGATTTCAACCGCGATCAAGAACCAGGCAGTTGTGCTCAGTCCTAGAGAAAAAATTGAAAATAACTATTTGATATATGCCGGACCGCTTGACGAGAAAAGACTCGCGGAAATAGGATATGGCATGGAAGGACTGGTAAACTACGGAATCTTTGGCGGCATAAGCAAATTTTTGTTGTCGACCTTGCGTTTTTTCCACCGAATTACGAAAAATTGGGGCGTGGCGATTATATTGCTTACGCTGCTTATAAACGGTGTCCTTTTCCCCCTTACAAAAAAAAGCGTCACCTCGATGCATCAAATGAAAAGGGTCCAGCCGCATATGCAAAAACTGAAAGAACTCCACAAAGACAACCCCCAGAAGCTTAACAAGGAAATGATGGAGTTGTACAAAAAATATAACGTAAACCCGCTTAGCGGATGCCTGCCGCTGCTTTTGCAGATGCCGGTTTTTATATCCCTGTATCAGGGGCTGATACGCTCAATTGAATTAAAAGGAGCACATTTTTTGTGGATAAAAGACCTTTCGAGGCCCGATGCCGTGCCATTGCCGTTCTCTTTGCCGTTCATAGGCGCCTCAATAAATATTTTACCGCTCATCATGATCGGGATGATGGTCGTCCAGCAAAAGACCTCTCAAGGCGGTTCCGCTGCCGTTACGGACGAACAAGCCAGCCAGCAAAAAATGATGCTGATCGTTTTTCCCGTAGTGTTCGGGTTCCTTTTCTACAATATGCCGGCGGGGCTCGTTCTTTACTGGCTAACAAACACGATCCTGATGACGACGGAGCAGAAACTGCTGGGCAGAAGCATGGACAGAGAATAAGATCATGACAAAAAAAGAAGCAAAGACGATAGAAGTCGAAGCCATCACGATAGAAAAAGCCATCCAAAAAGCGCTTAAGATACTCAACGCGAAAAAAAGTGACGTCTCGATAAAAGTCCTGAAAGAGGAACACAAGGGGCTTTTTGGGATGAAAGGTGCAGACTTCGCAAAAATCAGCGCCTCGCTGAAACACCCTCACTAAGCAAAAGTTTCTCTAGCTAACACTTAAGCCAGCTCTTACGAGGAACGACTGCAGAAGAACTTCGTAGTAGTGTTCGTTTCCACGTGGAAACTTTCCCCACAGAGCTTATATCGAATACCTGGACTATTTCTCGCGGGGACGCCCAATTTTAGCAGCAAAATAAAGACGACACAAACACCTTCTGAGTTACCTCCTGTGCTTGCGCGGTGTCCCCAGCGAGGAAATTGGACTCAACGATGTCCTCGCGAATCCGCCTTCGGCGGATACCAAGCTCGCCCCGTTAGAAAAAACTTTTCTAACGGGGCTCGCTCGTCCATCGATGCCCCGTGCGGAATAGCCTAAACATCCGGCATATAGTAAAAGTTTCCACGTGGAAACTTTTGCTTCTACGAAGTATTTTCACGGCAGCGCCGAATGATTTTTGCGCAAGGTTTGCTAGCTAGGGAATTAATTTTTGCAATTTCTTGACTTTCGCATATTCATGTGGTATATTCTTGCAAAATGAAAAAAATTGCAATCTGTAATCAAAAAGGTGGTGTTGCAAAAACCACAACTGCCATTAATTTGGCGGCCTTCCTTGCCTTAAAAGGCAAGAAAACCTTGCTTGTGGATATTGATCCGCAAGCCAATGCCACAAGCGGTCTCGGCATTAATAAGCAGGAAATCGAATTCAGCATTTACGATGTCCTTCATGAACACATCAGCTTGGACCAGGCCATAAAAGAAACAGAGATAGAACTCCTTTCGGTCATCCCGTCAAACATAAATCTTACCGGCGCGGAAGTCGAACTTGTAAATGTCATGGGGCGCGAGTATCGCCTGAAAAAGGCCGTTTCCGAGATGCAGAACGATTTTGATTTTATGATCGTTGATTGTCCGCCGTCTCTAGGACTTTTGACCATAAATGGGCTTACCGCCGTTGATTCAATGATAATACCAATTCAGTGCGAGTATTATGCGCTGGAAGGGTTGGGACAGCTGATGAACACTTTTAGCCTTGTCCGCGATAATCTAAATACTAACCTGCAAATAGAAGGCGTTGTAATGACAATGGCGGATTATAGAACAAACCTTACAAAAGAAGTCATTGATGAAGTTAAGCAGCATTTCGGTAACAAAGTTTACAATTCGATTATTCCAAGAGCGATCAAATTGACCGAAGCTCCGGGCTTTGGAAAGCCCATCGCTCTTTATGATCAGGCATCTCTTGGCGCAAGAAAATATGATGAATTGACGCATGAGGTGTTGCGTATTCCACTTTCAGAAAAAGAAGTTTTAAATAGTATGGAGGAAAACCATGGGGAAAAGACTGGGTAAGGGGTTAGGCGCGCTTATTCCGGGAGATACGAGTAAGGCGAAAGAAAAGGTAGAAGGTTTGAAGCTTTCTGATATTGTTCCGAACCAGTTCCAGCCACGGAAACGTTTTTCGCCCGAGAAGATGGAAGAATTGCTTAGCTCCATACGCGAAAAAGGTGTAATTCAGCCGATCCTGGTAAGGCCGGTCGAAGACGGGTACGAACTGATCGCCGGCGAGCGCAGGCTCAGAGCGGCACAGGAGCTTAGTCTTGAAGAGATCCCGGCGATTATAAAAGAAAACATCAGCGACGTAAACAGTCTGGAGATCTCTTTGATCGAAAATATCCAGCGGGACGACCTGAACCCTATCGATGAAGCCAACGCGTATCAAGACCTGGTGGACAAATTCGAATACACCCTGGAAAAGATCGGCCAGATGGTCGGAAAAGACAAAACAACGGTTTCTAACAGCTTGCGGCTGTTGGCACTGTCGGATGAAGTGAGGGGGCATCTTGAAGAAGGGGCGATCACAACAGGACACGCGAAAGCCCTTTTATCCTTGCAGAGCGAGCGAAAGAGAAAAAGACTCGCCAAGGCTATTATCAAAAAGGGACTATCCGTTAGACAGGTCGAACAGCTTGTAGCAAGCGTACCCGGGGCAGAAACTAAAAGAAAAACAACAAAAAATCCTGAGGTGGTACGGATTGAAGAAGAACTCCAGCACCGGCTTGGGACAAAAGTCAGTGTACGCCAGGGGAAAAAGAGGGGCCGCATCGAAATACAGTACTTTTCTAACGACGATCTGCAGCGTTTGTTGCGCGTGCTTCTTCAATAAAGAGATGTCATTCCCGCGTAAACGGGAAGCTAAACGAGGTCCCGGGTCTTCGCCTAGGCTTCTCACTACGTTCGAAGTCATTTCCGAGAGGAAGTCTATAGAAATGAGGATGAAATGCGGCCGGCAAACTTATCTTCACTACCGTTCGCTAAGTTTGGGCCTTATTTCACTTGACAATTCCCACCGAAAGTAGTATTATCTCATAGATGAAAATACCTTTTAAACCGGTCCGGCGAGACCGGAAAAGGAGAAAAAGATGAATAATACTACATATATTGAAGCCTGCTTGTCATATGACAGGGAGGCTTTTTTTGTGTCAATTGAGGGCAAAACTTACGGAGTGAAGCGAACCCCGTTAGAAATAGTATTTCTAACGGGGCGAACGTAAGTTTTAAGCCCGAACTTGACCCCACACCCAGAATTACCTGGGTGTGGGGCTTAATTCGCACAGCGACTTATGTTCGCCGACGCTCCATAAGCCGCGTGCTCATTAAAGGGTGAAAACATGAATCTAAAGGTAAAATCAAAGATTTTAGACGCTGAAGGGGTTAAAAGGACCCTGCTCAGGATCTCTCACGAGATATTGGAGAAGAACCGGGGCACGCAGGATCTTGTCGTGATCGGAATTAAGTACAGGGGGGCATATTTAGCCGAGAGGATCGCCGGGAACCTGAAAGAGATCGAAGGAAAAGACGTTCCGATCGGAGCCCTGGACATTACGCTATACAGGGATGACCTCACGGAAATAGCCCAGCAGCCGGTGGTGCACGGCACGGAAATAGATTTCGACATAACCGGCAAAAAGATCATACTCGTTGACGATGTTCTTTTCAGCGGACGCACGGTGCGGTGCGCGCTGGACGAGCTTATAGATTTCGGGCGCCCGGCGAACATACAGCTGGCCGTCCTGGTAGACAGGGGCCACAGGGAGCTCCCGATAAGGCCCGATTTTGTGGGGAAAAACGTTCCTACGGCGAAAGACGAATCTGTAGAGGTAAGGCTGCAGGAAACGGACGAGACCGAGGAAGTAGTTGTTCTTGAGGGGAAGGAAAAATGAAGACGAAAAACAAAAACACCGGGAAATGGACAAAAAAGCACTTACTGGGGATAGAGGAATTATCCGCCGACGAGATATTGCTGATACTTGACCAGACGGCGAATTTTAAAGAAGTCATTGAGAGAGCTATACCGAAAGTCCCGACGCTCAGGGGCAAAACGATAGTCAACATGTTTTGCGAACCGTCAACCAGGACCCGCGCGTCTTTTGAGCTTGCGGCCAAAAGGTTAAGCGCGGATACGCTGAACATCGCGACGTCCTCGTCAAGCTTCCTCAAGGGAGAGACACTCAAAGACACGGCGCGCAATATCGAAGCGATGAAGATCGATATGCTCATAATGCGGCATTCCTGCGCGGGAGCGCCGTACTTTCTTTCGCGCAATATCGAAGCGTCAGTAATAAATGCCGGGGACGGCGCGCATGAACACCCGACTCAGGCGCTTCTGGATGTTTTTACCATAAGGGAAAAGCTCGGAAAAGTAGAAGGGCTGAAGGTGAGCATTATCGGTGATATATCTCACTCAAGAGTCGCGCGGAGCAATATATGGGCTCTTACAAAATTGGGCGCCAAGATCACGGTTTGCGGCCCAAAAACGATGATGCCGGCAGAAATTGAAAAATTGGGAGTCCGGGTAACCTACGACATCAAAGAGGCCGTGGATGGCGCGGACGTTCTTAACGTGCTCAGGATCCAGCTCGAAAGACAGAAAAAGCCGATATTTCCGAGCATAAGGGAATATGCACAGACCTTCGGGTTAAACACGGAATTGCTCGAAAAACACGCGAAGAAAGACGTGCTTATAATGCACCCCGGACCGATAAATCGCGGCGTCGAACTTACACAGGATGTCGCGGACAGCAAATATTCCGTCATCCTTGATCAGGTAACGAATGGAGTAGCGATAAGAATGGCAGTGCTGTTTTTACTAAGCCAAACTAAAAGTGGAGCGAAAAGCAGACAATAAAGAAAAAATGATGATAAAAACCCAAAATTACTGTATTTTAAGAGCAAAAGTGGAGTGAACTATGCAAATTTTAATAAAAAACGGTAGAATTATTGACCCCTCGCAAGACATGGACAAGAAAGGCGATATCCTCGTTGAAAAGGGGAAGATCGCAAAGGTCGGTGGCACGATCACGGCCGCAGGAGCGACAGTTATTGACGCGAAGGGAAAGATCGTCGCCCCGGGGCTGGTAGACATGCACGCGCATTTAAGAGAGCCTGGCGGGGAGGACAGAGAAACGGTTGAGACCGGCCTGGGTGCGGCGGTAAAAGGCGGTTTTACAACAGTATGCGCGATGCCGAACACAGACCCGCCCTGCGACAGCCAGGCGCAGGTAAAGTTCCTTATCGAAAGAGCCAGGCAGGCGAAGAAGGCGAACCTGTTGCCTGTGGGGACGATAACGAAGAGGCGGGAAGGCGAGCAGATGACGGAAATGGCGGAACTGAAAGAAGCCGGGTGTCTTTCAGTAAGCGATGACGGTTCTTCTGTGGATGATGCCGTGCTTATGAGGCGCTCGCTTGAATACGCCTCCATGGTGGGCCTTTTGGTGATATCGCACTGTGAAGACAAATCTCTTTCAGAGGGAGGCGTCATGCATGAAGGCTACTGGTCTACCGCGCTCGGACTCGCCCCTATCCCGGCAGAAGCGGAAAGCGTGATGATGGAAAGAGACGTACGTCTCGCCGAACTTGCCGGAGCACGGCTGCACATAGCCCATGTAAGCACTGCCGCAAGCGTAGAAGTCATCAGGCAGGCAAAAAAGAGAGGAGCAAAGATCACCGCCGAGGTAACGCCCCATCATCTGGCGCTGAAGGACGAGGACCTAAGAACTTACGACACAAACATGAAAGTAAACCCGCCGCTGCGCTCAGAAGAGGACGTAAAGGCGTTAAAGAAAGGGCTCAAGGACGGGACCATAGACGTCATAGCTACCGATCACGCCCCGCACCTTGAGAACGAAAAAGAAAAAGAGTTCGATTACGCGCCGTTCGGGATGATCGGCCTGGAAACGGGCCTTTCCGTTTCGGTGATGAGCCTTTTGGATGAAGGGCATCTCGCCTGGCCGGAACTGATACGCAAAATGTCCACCAATCCATGCGAAATATTGGGCTGTGAAGGGGGAACGCTGCGAGAAGGCGCAGCAGCCGACATAACGATAATAGACCCCGATAAAGAATGGGTTTATGAAAAGGACAAAATAATCTCACGCTCAACTAATTCGCCTTTCATCGGGAGAAACATGAAAGCCGCGGTCACGGACGTTCTTGTAGGAGGGCAGGTTGTTGTTAAGGACGGCAACCCGGCGTAGGACAATGAAAGAAGCCAAATTTATAGCCACACAGGAGCTGGGAAAACTGGCAAAGTGGTTAAGGATCTTGGGGCACGATTGCGTTTATTACGATAAAAAAGAGACGCCCGGTCTGATCATTCGGGCATTGAGGGACCGGCGGATCCTTTTGACGAGAAGCGCCACGCTTACGAAATACAAGGGCATAAGGGTTTTGGTAATAAAACACGATCACGTAGAAGAACAGGTAGAACAGGTGGTCCAGGAGCTGGGGTTTGCCCTGGACGAAGAAGGGATCTTCCAGCGGTGCGTGGAATGCAACACCCTTTTAGGGGACTTTGCCAGGGACGAAGCCAAGGAAAAAGTTCCCGAATATGTTTTCCAGACACAAGAAAGGTTTAAGAAATGCCCGACTTGTGATAAAATTTTCTGGAAGGGGACGCACTGGGACATGGTAGGAAAATGGCTCGAGGAAAGAAAAAAAAGACAGTAAAAGCAAAAGTAGTATCCAACCGAAAGATCGCGGCGGACCATTATGTAATGGAACTTGATTGCCTGTATCTCGGCGCGAATTTTTCTCCCGGACAATTCGTAACGGTGAAGGTGCAGGACAACGCGACAGACCCCCTGCTCAGGATCCCTCTCGGCGTGCACGCGTTGCGAAAAGGAGGCATTAAGCTGCTCTATAAGGTTGTCGGTCCCGCGACGGAAATACTAAGACTAAAGAAAAAAGGCGAGGCGTTGAACGTTCTGGGCCCCCTCGGTAACGGGTTTGATCTTTCTGTTGTCTCAAGAGAGAAGGCCTTCAGGGCTATACTTATAGCCGGAGGGCACGGCGTGGCGCCGTTGTACTCTTTAGCCGAAGCACTCGTGAAAAGAAAAATAAAAACGGATATTTTTATCGGAGCCTGTGAAATGAAGCACGTTGTCTGCGCAAAAGAATTCAAAAAACTGGGAATAAAGGTCACAACGGCTACCGAGGATGGGTCGCGCGGGTGCAAAGGTTACGTTACTGACCCGCTGGAAAAACATCTTAAAAAGACAGCGGACAATGGACAGTCAACAGCAATCTTTGCCTGCGGTCCACGTCCGATGGCAGCTGCCGTGGCAAAGATGGCAAAAAAATATCAAGTCCCGGTACAAGTCTCGCTGGACGCTTACATGGCTTGCGGGACAGGCGCGTGCCTGGGATGCGCCATCGAGACCGTAGAGGGGTACAAACTTGTGTGCAAAGACGGTCCGGTCTTTGACGCGCGTCAGATCAAGTGGGAAAAACTTTGTTAAGGAAAAGATGGATTTAACAACGAAGATAGGTAAGGTCGTTTTCAAGAACCCTATTTGGGTAGCGTCGGGAACGTTTGGATACGGGCAGGAGTATGAGGATTTTTTAAACCTGAATGAAGTCGGCGCTATTGTAACAAAGACCATAACGCTTGAGGCCCGCGAGGGCAATCCTCCCCCCAGGATCATAGAGACCCCGTCGGGAATGCTTAATTCCATAGGCCTTGAAAATAAAGGCGTGAGTCATTTTAAGGAGGAGTACCTGCCTTTTCTGAAGAAGCTGAACACCCGCCTGGTGGTCAGTATTGCCGGATCGACCAAGGCAGAGTTTGTAAAATGCGCCGAAGAACTTACCGGAAAACTCAAGCCCGATGTGTTAGAGCTTAACCTGTCTTGTCCCAATGTCAGCCATAAAGGAGCAAAGGGCCTGCTCTTTTCGCAGGACGCCAAGATCACGAAAAGCATAATTTCCGCCGTCCGGAAAAGGGCCGCCTGCGCTTTGATAGCGAAGCTTACGCCCAACGTTACGGATATTACCGCTATTGCCAGGGCCGCCGAAGCGGGCGGGGCCGACGCCGTGTCCCTGGTCAATACATATTTTGGTATGGCCGTGGATCTTGAACAATGGAAGCCCGCGCTCGGCAATGTCACGGGAGGCCTCAGCGGACCGGCCATAAAACCCATGGCCCTCAAGGCGGTTTGGGATGTTTCAAGGAGCGTGAAAGTGCCCGTGGTCGGCATAGGCGGAATAATGACGGGGCTTGACGCTGTCGAGTTCATGCTGTGCGGGGCCAGCGCCGTCCAGGTGGGGACGGCGAACTTCGCGGATCCGGACGCACACGCGCGGATACTGGGAGAATTCAAAGAATATTTGAGAAGCAAAAAAATAGATAAAGCGAACAAGCTGGTCGGCAAACTAAAGGCGAGGTAATATGGAAGCAAAAGACCGTTTAATAGTCGCGCTGGACGTGGGAAATTTCGAACAGGCGGAAGAGCTTATTAATGTTCTGTCTGGCGAGGTGAATATTTTCAAGGTCGGAATAGCCCCTTTTACCGGTTACGGAGACGCTTTATTAAAGAAACTTCAAAACGAAGGCAAAAAAGTTTTTCTGGATCTGAAATTTCACGACATTCCGAATACCGTCAGGAATGCCGCCCGCCTTGCCGCCATGCGAGGTGTTTTCATGATGAATTTTCACTGCCTGGGAGGAAGACAGATGCTGGAGGCGGCAAAAAAAGGCGCAGAAGAAGGAAGCATTGATTCGGACAACCCCGCGCCCATATTGCTGGGTGTTACCGTGCTTACCAGCATGACCGAAGACGATATGCAGGCCATAGGGCTTAAGGGGGACGTAGAAAACAAGGTTCTGGAATTTGCCCGGCTTGCGAAGAATGCCGGCCTTGACGGCGTGGTGGCTTCGGCGAAAGAAGCGCGCCTGATCAAAGAAGGAGTTGGGAAAGATTTTGTCGTGGTGACGCCCGGCGTGCGGCCGACGTGGGCGGCAGCAGGAGACCAGAAAAGGATCCTGACCCCAAAGCAGGCCAAGTCCGAAGGAGCAGATTACGTCGTTGTGGGCAGGCCCATCATAGAAGCCGATGATCCCCAGGAAGCGGCAAGAAAAATAGTCGAGGAATTGCAGTAAAAAATAAGGAGCAGCCATGCGGGAAAACGCCGGTGTTATAAGGGGCTGGCGTTTCCTTGCATATAAGTAAGGAGATAATTTATGCAAGAAATGGAAATAATGGACATTTTCACGAGAATAGGGGCTTATCAGCAGGGGCATTTTAAGCTCTCCAGCGGTCTTCATTCGGGAGCGTATCTTCAGTGCGCCCTTGTTTTACAGGACCCGATCCTTGCGGCGCGGTTGTGCGGAGTGCTGGCTGAAAAATTCAGGATGGACACGCCCGACTTGATCATCGGACCGGCGATGGGTGGAATAGTCCTGGCGTACGAAATGGCGAGAGAGCTTAACGCCAGGGCGATATTCAGCGAAAGAGACGGGGAGGGAAAGATGGCCTTTCGTCGCGGGTTCAGGGCTTTACCGGTCAATAAGGTGCTCCTCGTCGAAGATGTTCTTACTACGGGAAAATCGGTCAAAGAAGTGATAGAACTGCTCCGCAAGGAAGACGTGACACCGGTGGGAATAGGGTGCTTGATCAACAGAAGCGCGCAGCCTATAGATTTTGGTGGTATAAAATGCGAAAGCTTGATAAAATTGGATATTCCAACATTTGAAGAGAAAGAATGCCCGCTTTGCCAGGAAGGCATGCCTGTTACAAAGCCGGGCTCCAGGAAATAAAGGAGTTAGACAATGGAAATGGACCTAAAAACTATTATAGACAAAATAAAAGAAGAAGGTGTCGGCGAAGCCGAAAGAAAATCCTCCGATATTATTAGCGAGGCCGAGAAAAAAGCCAACAGCATTATCGAGGACGCCAACAGACAGAAAGAAGCTGCCATAAAAAAGGCCGAACAGAATGCCGAAAACCTTAGAAAAAACGCCGAAGAAGCGATCAGGCAGGCCTCCCGGGATGTTTTGCTCAGCTTAAGGGAGCAGATAGTGGGCCTCTTCGATAAGATCGTGAAACGCGAAGTAGCCGGACAGATACCGCCGCCGGTTTTAAAGGAAATGATAATGGGGCTTGCCGAAAAATTTAAAAAGGAAGGCAAGCTTGACGTAGAAGTTCTGTTGAGCGAAAAAGATAAAAAGAGCATGGAGAAGACGCTTCTCAGCGCCTTAAAAAAAGAGATGAAAAAAGGCGTAACGATAAAAACATCACCAAGCATCGAACACGGCTTCCTCATCGGGGAAAGAGGGAAAAGTTCTTATTATGATTTTACCGACGATGCCATCGCCGAAGCTTTCACGGCCCATCTTAATCCGAAAATAGTCGAGATATTGACAGCGGGCAAGGAAAATGCACAGTAAATATTATTACCTTGTAGCCTCTCTTCCGTATTTGAAATTCGGAGACGGACCCCCCATCTCCAGGGAGCTTTTTATCTCGGAGTGTGAAAAATGGCTTATGCCGGAAGACATGGGGATCGTAACTGCGGCAAACCTTTGGCGCGGCGAAGCCGCGGAGAAGGGCGCTGCGGTCCTGGCGGAGTGGAACGATTTTAATGAAGGAAAAAGAAAAGAAGAGGCGCGCATAAGAGCCGCGAAGAAAGCTAAAGTGCAGGTAAAAATACCGGATTCTCTTAAAAGCGCGATGGAGAAGGAAACTCCGCTGCAGATCGAAATAGCCCTGGAAAAGATCAGGTGGGATTATCTTGAGGAAAAAAGCGCGGGATATATGTTTGATGTGAACTGGCTAGCCCTTTATTTTTTGAAGCTGCAGATACTGGAAAGACTGGCGACATTTGATAAGGATAAAGGGGAAAGCTTCTTTTATGAATTATGCGAGGTAAAGTATGAGTAAACTACCAGGCAAGATCGTTTCCATAAACGGGAACATGATAACCGTAGAGTTTGAAGAAAATATTATCCAGAATGAAGTCGGGTACGTTCTGAGCCATGGAAGAAGGCTGAAATCGGAAGTTATCAAGATAAGCGGGAATACGGCTTTCCTTCAGGTCTTTGAATACACAAAAGGGATAAAAGTCGGGGACGAGGTTGAGTTTTCGGGACAGATGCTTTCTGTCCAGCTTGGGCCGGGGCTCCTGACGCAGATCTATGATGGCCTGCAGAATCCCCTGCCGGAGATCGCCGAAAAATTCGGTTTCTTTCTTCCGGTAGGAGTTGAGCTGAGCGCCCTTTCGTTTGAAAAAGAATGGAAGTTCACCCCGACCGCAAAGAAAGGGGA
>JBAROI010000056.1:0-2431 GCA_049642015.1 Candidatus Omnitrophota bacterium
TTGAGATGAGCCAGAATTCACTGCGTATGGCGTGGTCACGCGAAGAAGTCGACCAGAAGCTGAACGGCATCATGGTCGCTATCCATAAGCAGTGTGTTGAAGCGGCTGAAGAATATGGCGATCCGGGTAACTACGTAACGGGTGCGAATATCGCCGGTTTCGTAAAAGTCGCCGACTCTATGCTTGATCAGGGGCTTGTTTAATATTTGAGCTATTTTTCGCGGCATGTTTGGAGTAGTTTTTGCAGGGACGTGAATTTTCCCCACCGTGAAAAATTCACTCAAAATTTTTGTTCGCTCTCCCTCGCCCTTGACATTTTGATGCCAAGGGCGCGGGAACCATGGCCGCTCACAAAAATAATGCCCTGCTCAAAACCACTCCAAACATCCAGCCAGTTCTGAACGGTTCAAAATATTACACCAAGTTTATAAATAGGAGCCCTGAGGGCATATAAACCCCCGGGGCTTTTTTTATGCCTGTTATATGGTATAATTTATCCTAAACGCATACACATAGGAGTATAAATATGGAGCAAGTTTCTATAGGAGTTGCTTTCATAGCCGGTATTTTGTCTTTTCTTTCCCCCTGTGTTTTGCCGCTCGTACCGGCGTATATCTCTTTTCTGTCAGGGATATCCCTGGAAGAGCTAAAAGGGGGTACTGAACACAAAAAAGTCCTTAAAAAAGCCGGACTTATATCCGTTTTTTTCGTTTTGGGATTTTCAACCGTTTTTGTGGCCTTAGGCGCTTCCGCTTCTTTTATTGGTAAACTGTTAGTAGATTATATAAATATCTTCACCAAGATAGCGGGTGTCGCGATAGTATTTTTGGGCCTGCACCTTTTAGGTGTTCTTAATGTAGGTTGGCTCAATTATCAAAAACGCGTAAGTGTAAAAAAGTACACGCCCGGTTTTCTCGGAGCTTTTGTGATCGGCCTGGCTTTTGCTTTTGGCTGGACGCCTTGTGTCGGTCCTATTCTTGCGGGGATACTTGCGCTTGCGGCGGCGCAAAAAACGCTTTTAAAAGGAATATTGCTTTTGGGGGTATATTCGCTGGGTCTGGGCATCCCTTTCATTATAACCGGATTCGGCGTAGGTCTTTTTATGCGTCTTTTTGAAAAGTATAAACGGTTTATCAGGTGGGGCGAGATCATCGCGGGACTGTTCTTAATAGCCGTAGGTATTTTGATATTTTTCGACAATATCGGAATTCTACTCAGGCTTGTTCCACCCTCGCTTTATGATTTTGCGAAATAAAACAGGAGGAACGCGATGAAAAAGAAGTTTTGGTTTATTCCGGTGGTCTCAGTTTTTCTTATAGCTATTGGCTTATTAGGATGCGAACAAGGCATAACGACCCGCACCGCGAGATCTTCAAACATGGCCCCTGATTTTACGCTTAACGACCTGGACGGCAAGCCTTACCGCTTCTCGTCGACAAGAGGAAAAGTGGTCATACTGGACTTCTGGGCGACGTGGTGTCCTCCCTGCAGGATGGAGATACCCCACTTTGTGGATCTTTACCGTGATTATCGCGGAAGGGGCCTGGAGATCATAGGTGTTGCCCTTGACCGGGGCGGAGCAAGCGCGGTTAAATCTTTCGCCAAGACAAATGGAATGAATTATCCTGTTCTTATCGGCAATCAAAAAGTAACATCCGATTACGGCGGAGTCCGGAGTATACCCACAACGTTTGTGATCGACCGGAAGGGCCAAATCGTTGAAAAGTATGTGGGATATCGCGACAAGGCGGTCTTTGAAGAAGCTATTAAGAAACTGTTATGAGAAAAAATCTCGTTGTAGGCATATTAAAAGAGGAAAAAAGCGAATGGGAAGGGCGTGCGCCGCTAACGCCTTCTGATGTAAGGTGGCTCGTTGAAAAAGGAGTAGGCGTAGAGATCGAATCCAGTCCCAAGCGAGTTTTTAAAGATCATGCGTACCGGAAACGCGGCGCAAAAATAGTGAACAAGATTAATAAGGCCAAACTTCTGGTGGGGATAAAAGGGCCGTCCGAGCAAAGAGCGCAGCGCAATAAGATCTACATGTATTTTACACACATGGCAAAGGGTCAGCCGCAAAACATGCCTTTGCTGAAAAAATTCATGAAAAATAAAGTGACTTTAGTGGATTACGAGAAGGTCACCGACATACACGGAAGAAGGCTGGTTTTTTTTGGAAGGTTCGCCGGAATATGCGGAATAGTGGACAGCCTGCATTATCTCGGCAAAAGGCTTAAGCGGAAGGGGATAGACAACCCTTTTACACTTTTAAAACTGTCCTGGGAATATCCGTCGCTTGAAGAACTAAAAAAGGATATGGGAAGGATCGACAGGCATATTCGCAGGAAAGGTTTTGGCAAAAAGATATCCCCCTTTATCATCGGGATAACCGGACATGGTAATGTAAGCAAGGGCGTCCAGGAGATCCTTAGTT
>JBAROI010000057.1:0-2239 GCA_049642015.1 Candidatus Omnitrophota bacterium
TTGAGATGAGCCAGAATTCACTGCGTATGGCGTGGTCACGCGAAGAAGTCGACCAGAAGCTGAACGGCATCATGGTCGCTATCCATAAGCAGTGTGTTGAAGCGGCTGAAGAATATGGCGATCCGGGCAACTACGTAACGGGTGCGAATATCGCCGGTTTCGTAAAAGTCGCCGACTCTATGTTGGATCAAGGCCTTGTGTAACATTTGAGTTATTACGCTCAAATATTACACTAAGACTATATAGTAGGAGCCCTGGGGGCATATAGCCCTCAGGGCTTTTTTTATATACATAATGTGGTATAATTTATCCTAAATGCATAGAGGAGTATATATATGGAGCAAGTTACTATAGGCGTAGCGTTTATAGCTGGTGTTCTCTCTTTTCTTTCCCCCTGTGTTTTGCCGCTCGTACCGGCGTATATCTCTTTTCTATCAGGGATATCCCTGGAAGAGCTAAAAGGGGGCGCTGAACACAAAAAAGTCCTTAAAAAAGCCGGACTTATATCCGTTTTTTTCGTTTTGGGATTTTCGACCGTTTTTGTGGCTTTAGGTGCTTCCGCTTCCTTTATTGGAAAGCTATTAGTAGATTATATAAATATCTTTACCAAGATAGCGGGTGTCGCGATAGTGTTTTTGGGACTGCACCTTTTAGGTGTTCTTAATGTAGGATGGCTTAATTACCAAAAACGCGTAAGTGTAAAAAAGTACACGCCCGGTTTTTTTGGAGCTTTTGTGATCGGCCTGGCTTTTGCCTTTGGCTGGACGCCCTGTGTCGGTCCTATTCTTGCGGGGATACTTGCGCTTGCGGCGGCGCAAAAAACGCTTTTGAAAGGAATATTGCTTTTGGGAGTATATTCGCTGGGTCTGGGCATCCCTTTCATTATTACCGGATTCGGCGTAGGTCTTTTTATGCGTCTTTTTGAAAAGTATAAACGGTTTATCAGGTGGGGCGAGATCATCGCGGGACTGTTTTTGATAGCCGTAGGTATTTTGATATTTTTTGACAATATCGAGATTCTACTCAGGCTTGTTCCGTCCTCGCTTTATGATTTTGCGAAATAGATAGGAGGAAGATGATGAAAAAGAAGTTTTGGCTTATTTCGGTAGTTTCGATTTTTCTTATAGCTATTGGCTTATTGGGATGCGAACAGGGCATGATAACCGGAGGCGCGAGATCTTCAAACATCGCCCCTGATTTTACGCTTAACGACCTGGACGGCAAGCCGTTTCGTTTTTCTTCGACGAGAGGAAAAGTGGTCATATTGGACTTCTGGGCGACGTGGTGTCCTCCCTGCAGGATGGAGATACCCCACTTTGTGGATCTTTACCGTGATTATCGCGGAAGAGGCCTGGAGATCATAGGTGTTGCCCTCGACCGGGGCGGGGCAAGCGCGGTTAAACCTTTCGCCAGGACAAATGGGATGAATTATCCTGTTCTTATCGGCGATCAAAAAGTCGCGTCCGATTACGGCGGAGTCCGAAGTATACCCACAACGTTTGTGATCGACCGGAAGGGCCAAATCGTTGAAAAGTATGTGGGATATCGCGACAAGGCGGTTTTTGAAGAAGCTATTAAGAAACTGTTATGAGAAAAAATCTTGTTGTAGGCATATTAAAAGAGGAAAAAAGCGAATGGGAAGGCCGTGCGCCGCTAACGCCTTCTGACGTAAAATGGCTCGTTGAAAAAGGAGTAGGCGTAGAGATCGAATCCAGTCCCAGGCGAGTTTTTAAAGATCATGCGTACCGGACCAGCGGCGCAAAAATAGTGGACAAGATCGATAAGGCCAAACTTCTGGTGGGGATAAAAGGCCCGTCCGAGGAAAGAGCGCAGCGTAATAAGATCTACATGTATTTTACACACATGGCAAAGGGCCAGTCGCAAAACATGCCTTTATTGAAAAAATTCATGAAAAATAAAGTGACTTTAGTGGATTACGAGAAAGTCACCGACATACACGGAAGAAGGCTGGTTTTTTTTGGAAGGTTCGCCGGAATATGCGGTATAGTGGACAGCCTGCATTATATCGGCAAAAGGCTTAAGCGGAAGGGGATAGACAACCCTTTTACCCTTTTAAAGCTGTCCTGGGAATATCGGTCGCTTGAAGAGCTGAAAAAGGATATGGGAAGGATCGACAGGCATATTCGCAGGAAAGGTTTTGGCAAAAAGATATCCCCCTTTATCATCGGGATAACCGGACATGGTAATGTAAGCAAGGGCGTCCAGGAGATCCTTAGTT
>JBAROI010000062.1:0-39866 GCA_049642015.1 Candidatus Omnitrophota bacterium
GGCGCTTTAACATTTCTAAACTTTTCTACCACAGGGCGTAAATATTTGCTTGGAACGACAAAAAATACGTATTCCGCCTTTTCGGCAGCTTCGGCGTCAGAGGTGATTTCCAGGTCTTCCGGCAAAGACACGCCTTCTAAAAACTTGGTATTTTCCCTGTTTTTCCTTAAATATTCCGCGTATTCCGGGAAAGCGCTCCAGAGAACCGTGTCGATCCCCTGTGAATGCATGAGAAGCGCCAACGCGGTTCCCCATCCGCCGTCTCCTATCACCAATACCTTGCTCATAATATCACAAAAGTTTAACACATATAATAGTCATAGTCAATTATAAGTTCCTCTATAGGGAAAAGACAGCCATGTGGGCATGAGGGGACGCCCTGCTTGGGGACACCCTGCGTGCTTAGATGTCATCCCGGGCGAACGAGCGCAAGCGAGTACGACCCGGGATCACGTAATAATTTTATTTGGTCCCGGATAACTGCCTTCGGCAGTTTCCGGGATGACATATTTTGCCTTCGGTCGATTCCGGGGTGCCGTAAAAAAATTTGTCATGGGGAGGATTTCATTGTTTCTGCAAAAAATTAGGCTCAACACAGATAACCTTCTTTTATCGCCTCTTATGCTCGCGCGGTTTCTGCAGTTAGACCATAAATTTAAGTATGGCTATCCGCTATAAAATTAGAGTTGGTGGCTGGATTTGGTGTGGGCGTTGAGATAGTTGGAGGCGATCCTGGAGTCCTCTTCAAGTGTATCTTTCGTGTCCTGCTGACGAATATCTCTGATCTCGTACTTATAATCGGCAGGATATTCTATTATACTTCCAAGCTGAACACACTCATCCGGCATGCTTACTCCACCATGATATATCTTCGCATTCAGCGTAAGATCCTCTGGCCACGAGCTGGAGCAGCTTGAAAATATTAATATCCCTACTATTAAGGTCACGATCAATTTGTTCATAAAACACCTTTACTAGCTTTTTCTTATTCTAACAGCTATCATCCCTTTTGTCAAGAACTATGTGCACCTTGTCATCCCGGGCGAACCTGAGATAGAAATATGTCATCCCGGGCGAGGCCGTAGGCCGAGACCCGGGATCACATAATAATTTTATTTGATCCCGGATAACTGCCTTCGGCAGTTTCCGGGATGACATATTTTCTGCCTTCGGCAGTTTCCGGGATGACATATTTTTTGCCTTCGGCAGTTTCCGGGATGACATATTTTTTGCCTTCGGCAGTTTCCGGGATGACACAGATTCCCCTATGGGGGAATCGGACGTCCCTGCGGAAAATATCTCAAACCTTTTATGTGATTATTCCAGGACTTCCTCAATCCAGGCGCCGCCGACGACGATCTCGCCGTCGTAAAATACTGCTGCCTGGCCAGGTGCAGGGGCAAACTGGGGCTCTTTGAATTCGGCGATCGCTTCGTCGTCGCCCCAGGGGGTGATAAGAGCCGGGGCTCTTTTACTGTTGTAGCGTATTTTTACTTCGAGATCTAACGGCCTGTCGAGCTTATCGATCGTCAGCCAGTTAAAACCTGCGACCCTTATTTTTTTATTCATGGCGTGCTCTTTAGGTCCAACCGTTATTACGTTCCTTTCGGGGTCTATCTTCAGGACATACACCGGCTCCTTCATGGCAATGCCGAGGCCCCGCCTCTGCCCTACTGTATATGAAGCGATCCCTTTGTGCTGGCCTATGACATTGCCGCCGATATCCACGATATCACCCGGCTCGAACGCTTCCACGCCCTGTTTCTGTAAAAAAGTGCGGTAGTCTCCTTCGGCCGTCGTGAAGCATATGTCCTGGCTGGACTCGCGCTCGGCCGTCATAAACCCGTGCTCCATGGCCGCTTCCCGCACGCGCTCCTTGGAATGCTTGCCCAACGGGAATTCGACAAATGGAAGTGTGTCCTTTGGGATGTCATAGAGAAAATACGACTGGTCGCGCCATTTGTCCAGGGCTTCGGCAAGATAATATTCTCCGTCTTTTTCACATATCTGGGCAAAGTGGCCGGTGGCTATTTTTTCGGCGCCAAGTTCACGGGCTTTTTGCAGGAGGAATCCGAACTTTATCTTGCTATTGCAGTAAATGCAGGGGTTGGGGGTTCTTCCGCGGGAATATTCTTCGGCGAAATACTTTTTGACGATCTCGGCAAATTCCCTTGAAAGGTCTACAACGTAATGGGGGATACCTATGTCTTCCGTGACGCTGCGGGCGAACTGTATTGCTTCAAGCGAACAACAGAGCTTTTCTCCGACCGTGCCGCATTCTTCCTTAGGCCACGTTTTTATGGTAATACCGATGACCTCGTAGCCCTTTCTTTTCATCTCAAGCGCCGCGACGCTCGAATCCACTCCGCCAGACATCGCTACGACAGCGCGCATGCCCTTACCTCCCGGTCACGTATTTTTCCGCGCCTTCTGACAGATCCACCGAATGCTGGCCGTCGGAACCCGTCACAACGATTATCGACACGTCCTTCATCTCGTTCGCAAGCGCTATCGCATCATCTTTCCCCATGACCATCATTCCGGTAGCCAAGGCATCGGCTTCAGCGCAGGTGGGAGCTATAACCGTCACGCTGGAAAAGGTCTCTTTTATGGGCGCCTCCCGGAAAGGGTCGATGATATGCGACAGGACCTCTCCGGTATTCTCATCAATTACAACGTTCTCGTAATCGCCGCTGGTAGCTACGGCCATGTCCTTAACGGCAAGCTTAAGTAGAACTCGTTCGGAGCCGGGCTCCCTCACTCCCACTAACCATGGCTTATTGCCTTTTTTTATGCCGCAATACATATCGCCGCCGGCGTTTATTAAAATGTTATTCATGCCTTTTTCTCTTAAGAAACTCGTCATGGAATCCACGATATTCCCTTTAGCGATACCCGAAAGATCTATCCAGGCTCCGTTGCGCAGCCGCACGCTGTTGTCGAGCCTCAGGGTAACGTTTTTCACTCCCACCCCCCTGAAGTCGTTCGGAATTTTGTCGAGGATCTCAACGGGCATATTTTTGTAAAAACCGTTAACCTTAAGTATCGGCGTTACCGTTATGTCGAACGTCCCGCCGGTAATGTGGCTTATCCGCTTCGCCTTGTTTATGAGATTAAAGAGCTCCCGGGAAACAACGCGCATCTTGTCAATGTTCAGCTTGTTTACCTCGCTTTCGGGATCAAATATGCTGAACTTTTTCTCCAACCTGCGGGCCAGCTTCAACGCTTCGTCGACTTCTTTTGAAAGATCGCGCCGCAGGATACCGTTACCGTACGCCTTGATCTGCATGAACGTGCCCATAAGCGGGACCGTGCGCACATGCTCCGCGGGCTTTTTCAGTACCCCCGCGAAAACTACTATAAAAAGAACCGCTATGACAGCTACCAGAAGTTTTATCGCATTCGGCCCTATGTCTATTCCTTTTCGCCTCGAGACGCCTTTTAAGATCCTTCTTTCGGCCTCTATGCGCCTGGCCTCTTCGCTCTCCCTTCTTCTCTGCAGTTTTAATTCTTTGATCCTCCAGTTTTCGGCGTCTTTCTTTTTTCTGCGCTCCAGGTCCCTGGCCCGGCGCTTTTCTCTCTCGATGCTTCTTTTGAGCTCCAGCTCCCTGGTCCTCTGTCTTATTGCTTCTTCCTTCCTCCCCAGCTCCAGCTCCCTGGCTTTGTGTCTTTCTGTCTCGATGATCTTTCTGAGTTCCTGTTCCCCGGCATGGTATTTTTCGGCTAACTCTTCTCTCTTGTGCGCTAACTGACCGACTTTCCGCCTTTCTGCTTCAATATCCTTCTCGAGTTCGAGCACTCCGGCTTTCAGTTTCGTGCTTTCTTCTTTTCTCAGCTCTTCAAGGTCTTTCACTTTCTGTATTTCAGCCTCTATGCCTCTCTGAAGCTCAATTTCACTGGCCTTGAATAATTCCGCTTCTTCCCTTTTTCTAAGTTCAAGGTCCTTTATACACTGCCTTTCCGCCTCTATGCCTCTTTGAAGCTCAAGCATCCTGGCTTTGCGTCTTTCGGTCTCCTCTTTCCTCTGCAGCTCGAGGTCTCTTGCTTTTCTCTTTTCCTCTTCTATTTTTCTCCTGAGTTCTTGTTCGCTGGCCGCACGCTCTTCGGCCTCTTTTTCTCTCTTGAGCTTCAGTCTGGCGGCCTTTTGCTTTTCGGCCTCCAGGCTCTTCTCCAGCTCCAGCTCCTTTTCTTTTTGTTTCGCGGAAGCTTCCGGTTTTGGGCGCTTTTTCGGCGCCTTCTTGGCGCTCTTACCCGTCGATGCTTTTACATCCTTTTTACTTTTCTTTTTCTCAGCCAAGACTGCTCACCACCTTATCAATGTCTACGTATCTTTCAATCATATCCATAACCAGATTCAGTTTGTTTTTATCTCTCAGCTTTATTTTAACCGTAAGATCGTGTATTTTCGACGCAACGTCATATGTAGCAAACCGCGTAACGAGCGTGGGGATAGAAGTGTTTTTCAAGGCGCCGTAAACCCTCCGCGTGGGGCCCATGCCCCCGGAAAGTATGAGGCCCGCTATACGCTTGGGGGCCATGAAACGGCCCGTATGCACCTTGATCAAAAGATTTATAAGATCTAACCTGTCGCCGGGGGTTATGACCATGCAGTCGTCATCAATATACCTGACCGCGTCCCTCACCTCCATCGCCCCTACCAGCACTTTATTCATCTGGCGATCCAGATATTCTTCGCCGCAAAGGACATGCATTCCGAGTTCTTCCTTTATGTCGCGCATTGTAGGAATGTCCAGCACGTCAAAATACGGCACGACTCCCAGGACCGGGACGCCGAGACGGCTAAGGCCCGCGCGAACATATTTATTGACCTTTTTATATTTGAGCTGCCGCACCTTATTCACTATCACTCCGGCCAGCTTTACCCCGTGCTTGTCAAAAAGGGATTTGTTGACCATGACTTCATCTATGGGATTACCTATGCCGCCGGACGATACAACGATCGCTTTGGAATTAAGCATCCTTGCCACCGCGGCATTTGAAAGATCGAAAACGGAACCTACCCCGGCGTGCCCCGTGCCTTCGATGATGACCACATCCTTATTTTCGGCGATCCTGTCAAACGCTTCCCTTATGTCGTCCGCGGCATGACCCAATATTTTGCCGCTGATAAATTTTTCGGTATATCCCCTTGAAACAGCGACGGGCGACATGTCTTTAAGGGAGGAGTGGAGATTAAAGACCCGGTTTATAAGGACCGAGTCTTCGTCGACCTTATGCCCTTCTTCCACAAGATAGCGCTGCCCTACCGGTTTTATGAATCCTATCTTGTCAAAACGTTTTCTAAGAACGGCTATAAGGCCGAGGGACATCGTGGTCTTTCCGGTGTTCTGCCGTGTGGCCGCTATATATATCCGTCTGGCGCGCTTGGCGCCGAATATCTTTTTCCAGGTCTCTATATACGATTTCATGAGAATGAATGTTCGTCATCGGGAAAAACGCCCGATTCCGCCTCACGCTTGAATGCGGAAATGGCTTCTCCGATAGTTTTGCTTACATCCGCGTACTTTTTCACAAATTTCGGTGTAAATTTATCGAAATATCCTATCGCGTCATAAGTAACAAGAACTTGTCCGTCGCAGGAAACGCCGGCGCCTATACCGATGGTCGGCACGCTGAGTTTCCGCGTTATTTTCTCCGCCAGTTCCCCGGGCACGCATTCCAGGATCACGGCAAAACATCCCGCCTTCTCGAGGGAAAGCGCGTCCTCGACCAGTGCGGCCGCAGAATCCGAATCCCTGCCCTGGACCTTGTATCCCCCGAGCTTGCTCGCGCTCTGGGGGGTGAGGCCTATGTGTCCCAAAACAGGTATTCCGGCGGAGATTATCGCTTCAATGCGGGGCGCGATCTCCCTCCCGCCTTCCAGCTTAACCGCCTCGCATCCGGCCTCCTGCACGAACCTCCCAGCATTGCGCACGGCATCTTCATTGCACGCCTGATAGGACATGAACGGCATATCGCCTATCAGGAACGCGCGCTCAGTGCCTTTACGGACGGCTTTCGAGTGATATATCATCTCGTCCATGGTAACGCTGACAGTATTGCTGTATCCGAGCATGACCATACCGACCGAGTCGCCGACAAGTATGGCATCTATCCCGGCGCGGTCTATTATGCGCGCTATCGGATAATCGTACGCCGTAAGCATGGTGATCTTCTCGCCCGCCTCTTTCTTGCGTTTAAAATCAAGTACTGTAAATTTTTCGTCTGCCATAAAGTTCTCCGGAATAAATTCAGACTATCCCTGTTAAGTAAGAAACGAAGTCAACCGTTATCGGACAGAAATATATATGAAAATTATCCGTATCCGCGAATTGGAGCGTTTTTTTCGCAAATTCCTGGTTCCATTCCATCGTGCATTCAAAATTATCGGGGAACACTATGCTGTTTTTTGTCTCCCAGTAATGTTTTGAAGATTCTCTGATAACCGGGGCCAGCCCCCAGAAAACCTGGGTATCCTTGAGTTTTTCCGCATATTTTCTCATCAGGTCAATTTCAAAGAAAGGCTGGGTGAAAAAACCGTCCGCGCCTGCTTCTTTCTTCTGGCTGACGTATTCCATTTCTTCCTCAAAGCTCGTCCTCCACTGGTCTATGGCGGCGTAGACCTTGAGTTCCGGCGCTTCCTGTTTGATCTTTTGTATAAGCTCGATCGAGGTGCACGGGTTTTCGCTCTTGGAAACTATCTCGGGATTATCACCCAGAACGACCAAGAGCTCCCTGATGTTGTTTTCGCGAAAAAATCCCCTGTACGAAAACGGCTCCTCCTTATTTATGGAAACCGCACGCACGTGCGGAATGATGTTCGAAAAATAACTGACTGCCACTTCGCACGCTTCGGGGATCCGTACGTCAAACTTAAGGATGTCCGGTATGTTCAGCGTATCAATACAGGGAAAAAGTTTTCGCACCAGCGCCAATTCGGCCGCAAACGACTCTTTGCTCCGGGGGACAAGTTCTAACGATATTCTTCCCATTCTTTTCTCCGCGAAACCTGCTCAGCTATTTTGTTTTTTAAACGCGTGAAGAACGTTTCTCATCAATATGGCAACCGTGATCGGGCCAACGCCTCCCGGAACCGGAGTTATAATGAAAGCTTTTTCCTGAACTTCTTGAAAATCGACATCGCCCACTATCTTACCGCCTACGTGATTGATGCCGACGTCTATCACAATAGCTCCATCCTTTATCCAATCGCCCTTCACCATTTCAGGCTTACCCACGGCGACCACGAGCACATCCGCCCTTCTCGCGTGGCTGACAAGGTCTCCTTTGTCCGCGGTACCAATATGGCAGACCGTGGTCGTAGCTGTTTCGTTCAACATCATCAAGCTCAACGGCTTGCCCACGATCGCGGAATGCCCGATAATAACGACTTCCTTCCCGTAAAGATCCACTTCAAACTCGCTGAGTATCTTCATTACTGCACCGGGCGTGCAGGGAACAATGTCTGCCTCTCTTCTTAAGATCCTTCCAAGGTTGTAAGGATGAATACCTTCGGCGTCTTTTTCCGGAAGTATCTTTGAAATGATACTATCGTAACCAACGCCTTCAGGAAGCGGCTTCTGCAAAATGATCGCCGTAACGGACCTGTCCCGGTTCAATTCTTCGATCTTCCCAGCGAGCTGGTCCTGGCCTATATCCGGCTTTAGCTGGCGGATCTCAAATTCGATACCGATAGCGTCGGCAAGCTTCTTCTGCATCTTGACGTAGATCTCTGCCTCTTTTTCCCCTCCCACTATCAGCGATACAAGTTTGGGGCTGGAGCCTGCCGCGTCCATCAAAGGCCGGATCCGCTCTTTAACGGACCGTTCTATGTTCTCTGCAATGGTTTTTCCGTCTACTGACAGGGCCATTTTATTCTCCTCTTTCCATGATCTTTTTCACGCGGTTTTCAATGTTCCGTAATTGCGCGTTAATATCTTCTTCCATCAGGGATAAGTTTTTTATGGTGTCTTCGACAAAAATGGCATCTTTTATCTCTTTAAGATTTACTTCAACGTTCAGGCCGGCGCTGACAAAAGCCCCTTTTAGCATATTTGCCGCGCACCCAACGTCCGTGATCAGTTTCGTGCTCCCGTTCTTAGATAAAAACGTCGTTACCCCCATTGAAGCATGGCACTGGCGGCATATATCCATCGGGACCGCTGCCGCCGCTTTGTATTTCTCCTGCGCCTCTTTGCCCTGCGAGATCGCGTCCATAAGCTCGCTGAACGCCCTGCAATCTTCATCTATCAACCCCGAAAGCTTATCCAGGATCTCTCGCTGTCTTAAACCAGCTTCGGCGATGCCTTCCGAATGGGCACTGTAACCGATGACCATGAGATTAAGTCCCGCTCCCAGCGCGGCCGAAAGCGCCGCGGCGCTTCCTCCTCCCGGAACTATTTTTCGCGCGGAAAGTTCCTCCAGGTATTTATCCAGAGGCCCTCGCAGATAAAGACCTTTTCCTTTCAATGCTACCACCCTTTCGTCTCCCCTGTCTTAACGTTCACATCGATCTTGGCCCCGCGCGGATCCTTCGGCAGCCCGGGCATCGTATTGACCCCTTCGCATTTAACGGTTATATATCCGCCTCCGGCGGCGAGTTCGACCTCTTCCACGGGAAGTTTGAACCCTCTCGGACGTCCTTTCTTACTTGCGTTGTTTGAAAGCGAAAGATGGGTCTTCGCCATGCATATAGGCAGCTGATCCAGTCCCGCCTTCTCGATCCTGCTGATCTGCCCAAGCGCCTCTTCGGAATATTTTATCTCGCTGGCGCCGTACATCGATTTGGCTATCCTTTCAACCTTGTTCCTGAGATTCATATCGACCGGATAAAGGAACCGAAATCTCATCTTTTCCTTGGAGGCGTTAATAACCGCACGGGCCAGTTCCGTAGCGCCCTTACTGCCGATCTTATACACTTCGCTCACTGCCACGCCCTGCACGCCGATCGCTTCCGCGCGCCTGATAACTACGTCTATCTCTTTCCGGGTGTCGCCGTCAAACCTGTTTATACAGACAACAACGGGCACTCCGAACATCTTGAGGTTCTCTACCTGTTTCTCAAGGTTCGAGCATCCCCTGTCCACGGCCGAAAGGTTTTCCTTCGAAAGAACCGACGGCAGCACAGAAACGCCCTTCACGTTGTAATCGCCGCTATGGACTTTGAGTGCCCTGACGGAACAGTTTATCACGGCTACGTCGGGCCTTAGCCCTGACTGGCGACATTTAATGTCGAAAAATTTCTCCGCACCGAGATCCGCGCCAAACCCGCTTTCCGTCACTGTATAGTCCGCCATTCTCAACGCCATCTGGTCCGCAATGACCGAACTTGACCCGTGCGATACGTTAGCAAAAGCGCTGGTATGGACAAAACACGGAGTATGCTCTATGGTCTGGACAAGGTTCGGGTTTATCGCGTTCTTAAGCAGAACGGCCATGGCCCCGGCGACGTTCAGGTCGTCCGCGGTTATGGGTTTTCCTTTTGCGTTAAAACCCACAACGATTCGCCCCAGGCGATCGCGCAGATCCTTTAGGTCTTCCGCGAGGGACAGGATCGACATGCATTCGCCGGCCGGCGTGATACTCATTTCTGTCCTGCGGCTCACACCGTGAAGTTTGCCCCCGCCGCCTATTGCGATGTTCCGGAGGGCCCTGTCGCTAAGGTCCAACACGCGCCGCCACGCTGTTCCGCCTTTGCCAAGCTCCAGCTTATCTCCCCAGAAAAGGCTGTTATCCAGAAACGCCGCGCACAGGTTCTGCGCGCTTGTCACGGCATGGATATCTCCGGTAAAATGCAGGTTTATTTCTTCGGCAGGTAAAACCTGGGAATGGCCCCCGCCCGTTGCTCCGCCCTTAACGCCAAAAGTCGGGCCAAGGGAAGGCTGTCTTATGCAGGATATGGCTTTCTTCCCGAGCCCATTCAATGCCATGGACAGACCTATGGTATTGACGGTTTTGCCCTCTCCTAAATGGGTGGGAGTGATCGAGGTAACGAGAACGAGTTTTCCTTTTTTACGGTTTTTGAGGGGGCCTTTTAAAAAATCTAGCGAAACTTTAGCTATGTATTTGCCATATTTTGTAATGTACTTTTCGGAAATGCCTGCTTTTCTCGCGACCTCTTCTATTTTTTTCAATTGAACGCCTGCCGCTATCTTTACATCGTAATTATAAGCCATCATTACCCTTTCTTTTTTCCGCCGCTCTTCTTCCTCCGAATGGTCCGAAAGTCTTCCTGTGTATCGGGGAAAGACCGCACCTTCTTATCGCTTCCATGTGCTGGCGGGTTCCGTATCCTTTATGTCTCTGAAATCCGTATTGAGGAAATTTTTCATCCTCTTCTATCATCAATTTATCCCTGAAAACCTTTGCTATGATCGAAGCGCACGCTATTGAAGTGCTCTGCGATTCGCCCCTTAAAAGATAACTTCTTTTCTGGGGAACCGATATATCCATCCTCCCGTCTATCAGAAGATAGTCAGGCACCTCCTCAAGTTCTTCAATGGCCCGCTTCATCGCAAGAAGAGTCGCGTTGTAAATGTTCACCTTGTCGATAAGCTCAACGCCGACCATTCCGATCCCTACATCGCATCTTTTTATGATATCGATGTAGGCGCGTTCGCGCATGCGTTCGGTCAGCTTCTTGGAATCATCGATCCTTTCGATGAACGCCACATCACGGACAACAACCGCGGCCGCGACCACTGGCCCGGCAAGAGGACCCCTTCCCGCTTCGTCCACTCCCGCGACCCTGCGGTATCCTGCCCCCATGGCCTTGCTCTCGTGATCAAATTTACCGCTAAAATTATTCGGCCTTTTCCTTGTGTGCAACTTTTTCCTTAACTTTTATCGCCTTCTTCCCTTTCTTACCGCGAAGATAATAAAGTTTGGCGCGTTTCACGCTTCCTTTTTTCTTTACTTCGACCTTCTCGATAAGCGGGGAATGAACCGGAAAAACACGCTCTACTCCCTCTCCGTAGGATATTCTCCTAACAGTAAAAGACTCGTTGATCCCACTTCCTTTTTTCCCTATGACGATACCGCTGAAAAGCTGTATACGCATCCTCTTCTCTTCCTGGACGCGGAAGTGAACGTCAACCGTATCCCCTATATCAAACTTAGAGGTCTCTTTCTTGATATATTTGGCTTCGAGGTCTTTTATCTGCTTTTTCATCTCATCTCCTCCTTGAATGAGCACATGATTTACAAACACAACAGTGTTTGTAAATCATAAGTGCGAATTTAACCCAGCCCTTTAAGCTGTTTCTTAAGTAATTTTTTGTACGTAATGTACCTTTCCATCAAGCCCAGATACCTTTACGCGTAAAAGCATAAAGGGCTGGGTTGAGTTCGCCCAGCAAACTTACGTTCACTTCGTTTCGTAAGTTTGGGTCTCACTCAATAAATCCGGGCGCCGCTGGCGCGTCCGTTCGATCGCTTTAGATCTCTGCCACGCTTCTATCTTTTTAGGGTCTCCGCTTAAAAGAACTTCCGGGACCTTCATTCCCTTATATTCCGAAGGCCGCGTATACTGGGGATACTCCAGGAGGCCGTTCTCAAACGACTCATCTACCAGGCATTCTTCGTCCCCTAAAACCCCCGGGATAAGGCGGACGATCGCGTCGCATGCCGCCATGGCCGGTATTTCGCCGCAAGTAAGGACGTAATCCCCCATTGATATCTCCAGGTCCACCAGATCGCGTATCCTTTCGTCAAATCCTTCATAATGCCCGCAGATAAGTATCGCGTGTTCGAGGACTGACAACGCCCTGGCGACCCCCTGATTGAAAGGCCTTCCCTGGGGAGTCAAAAGAACAACAGCGGGAACAACGCCTTCATCGGCCGTTTCCTTCAATTCCTTAAGCGCTTCATCCACGGGTTCAATCTTCATTACCATCCCGGGCCCTCCGCCGAAGGGTTTATCATCCACGGTACGGTGACGGTCGTGGGTCCATTTTCTGAGATTGTGGATATCAATGGTCGCCAGGCCTCTTTCACGGGCAAGCTTTACCATAGACTCGTCAAACACGCCCTTGAACATCTCCGGGAATAGTGTGAGAATATCGATCTTCATATTTCCAGTTTGTCAAAAATACTCTTTACCGTTTCGGACATCTTTGCGCCGTTCTTCAGCCAGTAATCAAAACGGGCCCTGTCCAGGGCAATATTGCCCTCTTTTTTCATCGGATCGTAATGACCCAGTTCTTCAAGGCACTTCCCGTCGCGTTTCACCGACTTTGTCGCGGCCACGATCCGGTAAAAAGGTTTTTTCTTGGTGCCGAACCTTTTTAGTCTTATCACAACTGACATTTGTCCTCCTCCTCCTTTAGCTAATTACTAACTACCAATTACTCCTGTACTCTCTCGATCTTCGCCCCTACCGCTGAAAGCTTATCTTCTAAATGTTCGTATCCTCTATCCAGGTGATATATCCTGGATATCTCCGTCTTGCCTTCGGCGATGAGCCCGGCAAGGACCAGGGCCGCCGATGCCCTGAGGTCAGAGGCCATTACCCGCGCGCCGCTGAGGCGTTTGACGCCCTTGACGATCGCCGTCGCGCCCTCCAGGACTATGTCCGCTCCCATCCTGTTAAGTTCGCTCACGTGGATGAACCTTTCCGGGTATATCTTTTCGGTCACAACGCTGATACCGTCGCTCACGGCCAGCAGGCTCGTCATCTGCGCCTGCAGGTCTGTCGGGAAGCCGGGATACGTCAGCGTAGTGACATGTGTCGCACGGGTCCTTTCATTAGAGCGATATACCTCAACGCCTCCTTCGCTTTCCTCGACAACAACACCGCATTCTTCCAACTTGTCAATAAGGGCTAAATTGTGCTCGGGCCTGGCATTTTCAAGGAACAGCCGCCCGCCCGTAAGGATAGCGGCGATCATGTATGTCCCGGCTTCGATCCGGTCCGGGACGACCTCATGACTGGCGCCCTTTAATCTCTCTACTCCGCGGATCCTTATGGTAGGAGTACCGGCTCCCTCAATATCAGCCCCCATAGCAGTAAGGAACTTGACCAGGTCTACGATCTCCGGTTCACAGGCCGCGTCCTCGATCACGGTCTCCCCCTCGGCCAGAACGGCCGCCAGAAGCGTATTGGAAGTCGCCAAAACGCTTGAGCCGAAGTGTCCGCCGAGATATACTTTTCTTCCGCGCAGTTTTTCCGCGGTAGCAACGATATATCCTCCTTCTACCCGCATATCAGCGCCGAGCAGCCTAAGCCCCTTAAAGTGCAGATCGATCGGCCTCGGCCCGATGACACATCCTCCGGGAAACGACACCCGCGCCTTTCCATACTTTGCTATCAACGGCCCGAGAACGACTATCGAAGCGCGCATTGTGCTTACCAGTTCATACTCGGCCGTCACGCTTTTCACTTTTCCTGCCAGCACCTTTACGGTATCGCCGCTGCTCTCTACCTTTCTTCCCAGCAAGGAAAGGATCTCGAGCATCGTGGAAACGTCGTTCAGTTCGGGAACGTTCGTAATGCGGCACTCTTCTTCCGTCAAAAGGGTCGCTGCAAGCAAAGGAAGGCTCGCGTTTTTTGCCCCGCTTATGCGGACCTTGCCGTTAAGCCTGTTTCCTCCCTCGACGATCAGCTTATCCATGTTTCCACCCTATAATAACACGCTCGTAACCATTAAAATCCTTAAAAGAAGCAATGTCTCTAAAGCCACAAAGCCTTAATTTATCCTTTACCTTCTCAGCCTGATCGTATCCGATCTCGAGCGCCAGAAAACCCCCCTTTTTCAGGAATTTTTCGCTCTCCTTGGCCAGTCTGTTCAGGTGATCCATGCCTTCGACGCCCGCGTAAAGAGCGATCCTCGGTTCCGCCAGGACCCAGGCGTCAAGCCCGGCGTAATCTTCTTCGGAAACGTACGGCGGATTGGAGACGATAACGTCGAAAGCTTCAAAGTATCCATCCTCGAAAGCTTCAAACATATCCGACTCTGCCAGCGTGACCCTGCCGGCGTAACCCAGGCGATCCACGTTCTCCCGCGCCACGCAAAGCGCGTCGCGCGAAACATCAGAAGCTATGATACTGCAGCCTGCGAGCGACCCGGCAAGCCCTGCTGAAATAGCACCGCTGCCGGTACCGACATCAAGAACAAAAGGATCTTTCAATCCTTTTTCCAGGCACGTATCTGCCACGGCCTTGACAAGAAGTTCGGTTTCCGGGCGTGGTACCAGGACCCTGGGATCAACCAGGATCTCCATATCCAAAAAACGCGTCTTTCCTTCCCGGTATTGTACCGGCATGGTCCCGCTGCATTCCATATTAACCCGCCTGAAGTTTAAGCTTCCTGTCTTCTTCCGCCAGGGCTTCAATAATTTCGTCGATCTCGCCTTCCATTATGTTAGCGAGGTTATAAAGCGTAAGGTTGATCCTGTGATCGGAAACCCTGTTCTCGGGAAAATTATATGTCCGTATCTTTTCCGACCTGTCGCCCGAGCCGACCTGTTTTTTTCTTTGTTCCGATATTTCTTTCTTCTGCGCGATTTTTAGATTCTCCAGAATCCGCGCCTTGAGGACGCGCATGGCCTTGGCTTTATTCTTGTGCTGGCTCCTCTCGTCCTGGCAGCTGACCACGATCCCCGTAGGCAGGTGCGTTATGCGAACGGCGGAATCCGTCACATTGACGTGCTGTCCTCCCGCTCCGGATGAGCGGTATACATCGATCCTCAGATCCTGAGCTTTGACATCTACCTCAACATCTTCAGCTTCAGGCAGAACCGCAACAGTGGCAGCGGAAGTATGTATCCGGCCGCTCGCTTCTGTCTCCGGGACGCGCTGCACCCTGTGTGTTCCCATTTCAAACCGGAGATGTTTAAAAACTTTTAATCCTTCGACGGAAAAAATTATTTCTTTGATCCCGCCCATCTCTGATTCGCTCAAGCTTATAACGTTTATCTTCCAGTCCATTTTTGCCGCGAACTTAGAATACATCTTAAAAAGATCAGCCGCGAAAAGACTGGCTTCCAGGCCGCCTGTTCCAGCGCGTATTTCCATGATAACGTTTCTTTTGTGATCTTCTGAGTCCGCTTCTTCAAGGATCAATTCTTCAAGCTCTTTTTTCTTTTCTTCAAGCGCCCCGGCAACGCCTTCCAGCTCTTTCTTGGCGAACACGGAGTATTCGCTTTCGGGGTCTTCTTCTTCGATCAGCCTCTCGAGCGATTTTCTTTCTTCCTCCAGCTTGAGATACTTGTCATACTCGACCACCGTCTCTTTAAGGTCCGCATACTCTTTTGACTTAAGGCGGTGTTGCTCCCTGTTCGATAAAACTTCCGGCGAAGAAAGCTCCTTTTCAAGCTTGTGAAAATGTTCTTTTTTCTTTTTCAGCTGTTCAAACATGACTGCTATCAGGCGCTTGCTTCGCTCTCGCTTGTCTCGCCAGCTTCACCGGCCTCTCCAGCTTTTGTTTCAGCTTTTGGCGCAGCTTCCTTTTTCTTTGCGTAACGTTTCTGGAAACGCTCAACCATACCTGCGGAGTCAACCAGCTTTTGCTTTCCCGTATAGAACGGGTGGCATTTGGAACATATTTCGACGCGAATGTTCTCTTTTGTCGAACGAACACTGATAATATTTCCGCAAGCGCAAACGATCTGCGTCTCTTTGTATTCAGGATGTATCTCCTTTTTCACCTTTACCCCCTTTTAATATGTAACCATATTACGTATAAGCTGTTGCAATGCCCTATATTATAGTAATATAATCATAAGGCGGAGTATGTATTTTACTAAAAATTTCGCAAATATCAAGCATTAAATAATCTCAACGGCGGGAAAAAAGTCAAGAAATAGGATAAATACTTAGATAATACCCGTAAAACAGCTATAACTCCTTAGAATATATGAAGTTATGTCTTATTTAAAGATTGCAGAAATTCACTATTTGTCTTGGTCTTCTTCATCCTCTCAATAAGAAGCCCCATTGCTTCCGCGGAGTCCAAGTCACTAAGCGCTTTACGCATCAGCCATATCCTTTGAAGCTCATTCGCTTCCACCAAAAGCTCCTCTTTACGGGTATTTGAGCGCTTGATATCTATCGCGGGAAAAATTCTCCTCTGGAATAGCGACCTGTCCAGCTGGATCTCCATATTGCCGGTGCCTTTAAACTCCTCGAAGATAACCTCGTCCATACGGCTGCCCGTATCAACAAGGGCCGTAGAGACAATAGTAAGACTGCCGCCTTCTTCAACGTTACGAGCCGCTCCGAAAAAACGTTTCGGCTTATGGAGCGCGTTGGCATCCACGCCTCCCGACAGGATCTTTCCGGAATGAGGCACAACGGTGTTGTAAGCCCTCGCCAGACGCGTTATCGAGTCAAGCAGTATGACCACATCGTTCTTATGCTCCACGAGGCGTTTCGCTTTCTCGAGGACCATTTCAGCTACCTGAGTATGTCTCTGCGCCTGCTCGTCGAAGGTCGAAGAGACGACTTCCGCGTTCACGGAACGCTGCATATCCGTGACCTCTTCGGGACGTTCATCGATGAGTAAGATAATAAGTTTTACGTCGGGATAGTTGTGCGTGATCGCGTTCGCTAACTTTTGCAGTATAACGGTCTTCCCGCTATAGGGCGGCGCTACTATCATCCCTCTCTGCCCTTTTCCGACCGGCGTCAAAAGGTCCATGATGCGCATGGATATTTCCCCTGGATCGGTTTCCAGGGAAAACCTGTCCTCGGGATACAGGGGAGTAAGGTTCTCGAAGAGTATCCTTTTTTTCGCCTGCTCGGGATTCTCGAAATTCACCGCCTCCACTTTCAGGAGAGCAAAATAGCGTTCGCCTTCTTTCGGCGGACGTATTTGCCCACTGACGGTATCGCCGGTCTTCAGGTTAAAGCGACGGATCTGTGACGGCGAGACATAAATATCATCCGGGCAAGGAAGATAATTATAGTCAGGGCTTCTTAAAAATCCGAAACCGTCTTCCAGTACTTCCAGGACGCCCTCCCCGAACGCCATTCCGCTTTTTTCGACCTTGGCCTGCAAGATCCTGAAGATAAGGTCGTGCTTCTTCATTCCGCTCGTCCCGTTGACCTTAAGGTCCCTGGCCAGGTCGTTCAACTCCTGCACTTTCATGCTTTTGAGTTTTACGATGTCCATTTCTCTTGATTGGTCTGTACCTTTTGCCATATTTTTTCTACTCCTTCTTTTACTTCCTGTAAGTTTTCGTCACTATTATCTATAGTAAAATCAGCGAACTTTACCTTTTCGATCAGGGGCATCTGCATGGCAATAATGCTTCTGGCCTCCTGCTCGGAAATTCCGCGATCCGCTGCCCTTTTCACTTGAGTTTCGTAATCGGCGAACACGACTATCACAATATCCACAATGTCCTGCAAATCGGCCTCGATGAGAAGAGGCGCGTCCAATACGATCACCTTGTCCTTATTTCTCTCTATTTTCTCCTTGATGCGCCGGATAATGGGCGGATGAAGGATGCTGGAGAGCTTATTCAGTTTCTTTTTATCAAAAAAAACCTTACCCGCGAGTTTCCTCCGGTCGATCTGGTCGCCGGCCATGGCTTCATCTTCGAATACTTCTGCTATTTCACTCCGGACGCCTTCATCCTTTTCAAGCAGTTCGTGTGAAATTTGATCCGCGTCTATTTTAACGGCGCCTTTTTCGACGAACATGTCGGCAACAGTCGTTTTCCCGGTCGCCAGGCCTCCCGTAATACCTATTACCATTAGGCTTCCTCCATGTCCAGCCAGTTAGCGCCGGCTTCGAGGTCCACCTTAAGGGGGACTTTTAATTCTATAACACCTTCCATCAGCTCCTTTACCTTACGGGCCGCGTCTTTGAGTTTTTCCTTGGGCACTTTAAAAACAAGCTCATCGTGCACCTGTATTATCATTTTCGCGCCTTCGTCTTTCAATTTATCGTGACAAGCTATCATTGCCAGCTTAATAAGATCGGCCGCGGATCCCTGGACGGGCGTGTTGACCGCCACTCTCTCGGCAAACCCTTTCATCCGCTCGTTTGAACTGGTGATCTCGGGGATATAACGTCTTCTGTTAAGAAGGGTCGTAACGTACCCCTTTTTACGCGCGCCGTCGATGGTCTTATCGATAAACGTCTTGACGCCCGAATACTGATCGAAGTATGAACCGATAAAAGCCTGCGCATCGCCCAGCGATATTTCCAGGTCCTTTGCCAGGCGAAACGGACCCATGCCGTAAATTATCCCGAAATTGACCGTCTTGGCGGCCCGTCTCATGTCATCCGTCACTTCATCCATTTTACACCCGAATATCTTTGAGGCAGTGACCTTGTGAACGTCTTCTTCTTTTTTAAACGCTTCTATAAGCTCTTTATCTCCCGAAAGATGCGCGAGTACTCTTAGTTCGATCTGGGAGTAGTCCACGGCCAATAACAGCATACCCTTTTCCCCCGGAACGAACGCCTTTCTGATCTCCTTACCCATCGCGGTCTTGATCGGAATGTTCTGCAAATTAGGCTCGCTGGAAGAAAGCCTGCCCGTTGCAGTGACCGCCTGGTTGAATTTGGCGTGGAGCTTGCCTGTCTTCCTGTCTACAAGTTCCAGTATCGAGTCGTAATACCCGGTTTTGAGTTTGTTCATGGTCCGGTATTCAAGAAGCAGGCCCGGAAGTTCATGGCCCTGGGCCAGCTTGCGTAATACCGACTCGTCGGTCGATGCGCCGGTTTTTGTCTTTTTCACCTTGGGCAATCCTAATTTGTCAAAAAGTATGACCTGGAGCTGCTTGGGAGAATTTATGTTGAATTCTTCGCCCGAGAGGCGGTATATTTTTTCCGTAACATCGGCAAGCTTCTTCTCCATCTGGCGTGAGAGCTCCTTCAGGCAGGGCACGTCTATTCCCACGCCCTCCTTTTCCATATCAGCTATAACTTTTACAAGGGGCATCTCCACGTCCTGAAAAAGCGGGGTAAGTTTTTTCTCTTCCAGAAGGGGCTTCAGTGTATTGTACAACTTTAAAATGACATCGCTTTCTTCTCCCGGAGAAATACTACATTCAAGCCTCCTCATCGCGACATCGGCAAGATCGTGCCTCGACTGCGCGGGATCCAGAAGATAATCAGCTATCATGATATCAAAAAAATCTTTTCCTGCTTCGCTGCCGCTCTCTCGCAAAGCGCCTAAAGAATCCTTGACGTCGAACCCTACCCTGGTGGTCTTGCCGCTCTCATCCACTTCTATTATATTTTTAACGGTTTGTGCTTTTTCCGCCGCCGGCTCCTTCGCCGGCTCTTCGCCCTTAAGCATGACCTCCTTGAGCAGCTTATTAAATTCGAACTCCCTGCAAAGCTCGGCCAGCTTGTCCCAGTCGGGATCGTCGACCCGGGCGTCCTTGATGTCCAGCTTTACCGGAACATTTCTGTCAAGTTCTACAAGTTCCCTGCTCAATTCTGCCATCTTTTTGTTTTCTTTTAACTTTTTCCTTAACGACTCCGGCTCGACTTCGTCTAAATTTTTATAAATATTTTCAACACTGCCGTATTTGCTGATAAGTTTCTGCGCGGTCACCTGGCCCACACCTTTTACTCCGGGAATATTGTCAGAGGCATCCCCCATCAACGCCATCAGTTCGATCATATGATCCGGTTCCACGCCGTACTTCGCGCGAACTCCTTTAGTGTCATAAAGTTTGTCGGATGTAGTATGCGGACTAAGCACCTTTATGGTTTTATCGACCAGCTGCAGCGCGTCTTTATCCCCGGTAACTATCGTCACCTTCAAGCCCCGCTTCTTCGCCTTTTCCGCCAAAGTGGCAATGATATCATCAGCCTCATATCCCTCTAACTGAAATACAGGTATATTAAAGGCCGCTATAAATTCCTTAATTGACTGCATCTGGCCTGAAAGGTCATCGGGCATCGGCTTGCGGTGTATTTTGTACTCTTCGTACTTTTCATGACGCGTTGTCGGTCCTTTCATGTCAAAAACAAACGTCATCATCTTCGGCTCATATTCCCTGATAAGCTTGCGGAGCATGTTAATAACGCCGTATATCGCGTTGGTCGGCACGCCTTTTGAGGTGCTTAATTCTCTTATAGCGTAGTAAGCCCTGTAGCAAAGCGAATTTGCATCAATGAGGTATATGGTTTTTTCGTCTTCAGTCATTATAATTTGAAATGATCTAGGGTTGGATTATGTCAATAAGGAGAGTTTTCTTTGATATAATTATATAATATATATATGACTTGTCAAGAAAAACCTACATTTTTTCCAGTTTTTCAAGCTCGTCACGTATGGCAGCCCCGTCAGCCATCTTATCCGCCTCCAGTTTTAAAGCGTCGATTCTCGACCGGCGCTGGCCCCGTTCCGACCTGAGCCTTGCTATCAGATGGTTTATCGATCCGGCCACATCCTGAAGTTCGTCATTTTTTCGCAACTTTAGATCTTCTTCATAGTTGCCCGTGGAAACCTTGCTCAGGTATTTTTTAATACGATATATTGGCCCAGCGATCCTGTTAGACAGTACCAGGCCAATAAAGATAACCAGCGGCGTGACAATTACCAGCCTTAAAAGAAGAACGAGATTGACCTTTTTAAAAATATCAAGTAAAAGCCCCTGTGGATAGACCGCAGCGAGCTTTTCACCGAACATGACCCAGGCTGTGACATAAAATGTGTACCCGGTCAAAAGAACGATCGCGAACATAAAAATAAGGATCAGTGAAATGTACCTGATCTGGAAACTTTTCGCGATAAAAAGCTTCGCCCGCCTGCGCCACCCGCTCATATCCTTGCCCCTCTCTTCCAGAGGGTGACATCCCTCCGTACAAGAATTTCGATCTCTTTGTTCTGATTATTTTTAATTATCTCGATAACCTGCCGCATGGGCATATAACGGGTATTCTTCCCTTTGATGCGATACACCATGTCCTTTTTCTCTATGCCCGCCGATTCGAAAGGTCCGCCGGGCGCGACGTTCTCCACGATAAGTCCCTTTTTTACGAGTTTTAGTTTCGCGCCGATGATCTTTTCATATCCGTTAGCGAGCACATTGTTCAAGCGCGAACCGTTTGAAGACAACTTCGGCGTAGCCAGGCGCTCTATGACAAGTTTGCACTCCTCGGACTTCAGAAGCATGTCTGCGACTTCCTCCGCATCCATATAAGCGGCCAGCTCGCTCCAGACCGAAATGATCTTATCTCCGGGCTTCACGACACCCGCCGCCTCATTCAGCGCTCTCGCAACGCAGACATATTTACCGTCAGGGTCGAGAACGATCCCGAATTCCTCGACCGCCTTCTCGGTCGGGATCTTTCCGCTTACTCCTTGAAATTTTTCCTTTTTATCTTTAACGCTGCCGACGATATCCTGTTTCATTTTGACGTCAAGATAGCTCTGCAGAAATTTCAGCTGCTCGCGCGCTTCTTCAAGCTGGGGATCCAGTTCCAGCGCCTTGAGGTAAGTATTATACGCCTTGATGTAATCCATCCTGTTTACATGGTTCCTGGCTTTCCTGATAAGCGCCTTAGCTTCACTATCGTAGATAGCCGACCGGATATCGGATTTCATTATGATCTTCTCGCCGTCAACGGTAGAGACCACTATCCGGTCCTTGAATTCATCCAGAATAAGCCCTTTTATCCTGCTGCCATTTCTAAGAATAACGGTGTCGGCTAACGCGTCCAACGGACAAAGAGACAGAACCACGATCATCGTTAAAATTGTCTTCCACATACATTATCCCTTAAGAATCACAATGAGAAGTGCAATGATCAAAACCGCAGAAACTATGTAAAAGTCGTTGAAGTAGAGAAAATCGGCTATCTTGTCATTCGTCGCGGATTCCTCCTGCCCACCTTCCGGGCTATACCTCGCCCTGACCCTTTCCCGGGCATCACTTAAAACGATCCGGTCGGCATCGGTTATACGGCTTGCGATCTCCGACCTTATCGCATCGATCTGATCCTTCCTGAACCTGAGGAGTTCCCCGCCTATCTTGTAGGCAGAGATCACGCCCTCGTCGACAAGTAAGGTAATTTTCTCCTCTTTTATGCCGAGATATTCGGATAATTCCTGCAACGTTAAAAGTTTTTCAGGCATATTATGCCTTTATCTTTCCCTTCGATATCCACTGTTCGATCTGGCCTTTTTCGAATACCCATTCTCCGCTTTCCTTTGTTCCGGGAAGAACGCCGGTATTGGCCCATTCGTTGATCTTGCTGGTATCGACTTCCAGGTATTCCGCGACCTGGCCGATGTTCATCCAGCCGGCCCTTGAACTTGAAGATATATCCTGCGCAGGGCTGCTACTACTGCTGCTACCGCCGCCCGTCATACGGATACGCCCGTTCAAGACCGCGCCTTCCTGGATCGAGATCCTGGGAACATCGACATCCCCGGTAACAATGGCGGATGCGTCCAGCTTTAAGAGCTCTGTGGCCCTTATGTTTCCGCTGACATTGCCTGCAACGGAAACGCTTTCTCCCGTTATGTTCGCTTTGATATCGGCCTTCTGGCCAACCGTCAGCTGACCCTTGGTGTCCAGCGTTCCTTCGAACTTTCCGTTGATCCTCAAGTTCACAGGATCATCGAACCGGAGAGTTCCCTGCATGGCTGCATTGACATCCAGTACTTTTTCTTCATCCAGTGGGTTTACCTCTTTCTTTCTTCTCATCACTTACCTCCTTTTATATCTTCTTTTTCGTTCCACCGCTTCAATTCCATTTTTTCCTCCAGGCGCGACAGAAACAGAACTATAAGAACAAGGACTGCTGCCGTTCCCGCCGCTACATAAAGTCCGGCCCCTGTCGCCAGGCCGACCGCGGCCACAGCCCATATGCTGGCCGCCGTCGTAAGCCCTTTTATGGAAGCTCCAAACCTTATAATGGCTCCTGCCCCAAGAAATCCTATACCGGTTACGACGCCCGAAGCTATACGCGAAGGGTCTACCCCGCCAAGATGGCCGTATTTCGAGCTAATAAGGATAGAAGTCATCATAAAAAGCGCGGAGCCCAGGCAGACCAGTATATGCGTCCTGAGGCCCGCGGCGCGTCCGTGAACTTCACGCTCTATCCCGACAACGGCTCCAAGTAAGACCGACAATAGTAACCGACAAATGATCGTTAATTCTGACATGTCACTCTCCAATTCTTATTTTATTCCCGGTTCCGCGTTCAAAAAAAGATCCGACCTCTCTCCCATCCCGTGAAGCGCTTCTCCCAGCGCAGCCACCATGGCCGCATTGTCTGTCGTATATTCCTTGCGGGGCAAAAAAAGCGATACCCCTTGTTCCCGACAGCGCTCGACAAGGCGCTGGCGGAGGACTTCATTGTTTATAACGCCGCCGCCGACAGCCAGTCTTTTCACGCCCGTCTGACTTACGGCCCGTAAGGCCTTCTCGGCCACTACATCTATGACCGCCTGCTGGAACGACCAGCAGATCTTATCTTTTTCCTGCTCGGTACCGGAGCACGACTGCCAGTAATAGAGCACTGCCGTTTTGATGCCGCTGAAGCTAAAATCCAGCTCAGATTTATCATGCAACATTGCCCTGGGAAAATCAATACCTTTTTCCCCTTTAAACCTTTTTGCCCTTTTTTCCACTACAGGCCCTCCCGGATATCCCAGGTCAAGGATCTTGGCGACTTTATCAAACGCTTCTCCGACAGCGTCGTCCCTGGTCCTGCCGATAAGTTCGAAATCCTTGAGACTCCGGCAGAAGTATATGCTGGTATGCCCGCCGGATATCACCGCGCCAACGAAGGGAAAATTATCCTTTAAAGTACTTCTTCCGTCCTCATCCAGGAAACAGGAATATACGTGCGCCGGCAGATGGTTGACTCCGATAAGCGAAACGTCCTTCGAGAAACTTACTGCTTTCGCAAAAGCCATCCCTACAAGCAAGGACCCGGCGAGGCCCGGCCCCTTCGTCACGGCCACCAGGTCGATATCGGATATAGACTTGTCCGCGTCCTTCAAGGCCTTCATTAAAACCGGGAATATGTACTCGACATGGGCACGGGACGCTATTTCAGGGACAACGCCCCCGTATTGCGAATGCAGATGTACGCTTGATGACACCTCGCTGGCAAGAACTCTGCCGTCTTTAACCAGCGCTACCGCTGTCTCATCGCATGACGTTTCTATTCCCAACGTAACCATTACTTTTCTCCGTATCTTTCAACGATCACCGACAAAGTGACGAACTCTATGCCTCGCTCCTTCATGGCCGGTATATTCTCGTTCAAGACCTTGAGCGTTTCGGGCCTTTCGTGTCCGATAGCCGCCGCATAGCCCCGGGCCCTGGCGAGCTTTTCAACTTTTTCCATCTGAAGCCTTATATGGTCCTCGTCCGGCTTTTCATCGAGGAAAATATCCCGCTTTAAGTAGGGAACGTCTTCCTTCTCGGCCACCTTCCCGCAAACTGACCTCCTCGTGGTCAAACTGTCAAAAAAGAAAAGTCCCTTTCTTTTTAGCTCTTCAAGGACTATTGTCATGAGCTTCTCGTCTTTGGTCGCCCTGGACCCCTGGTGGTTCGATGCCCCCTTGGCGGAAGCGACAGTTTTTAGATCGCGCGCCATTATCTCTTCTACGGTTTCCTTGCCCATCCCGGTCGTGATCGTGTCCTTTTCCAGGCGAACGTCTTCGCTCTCGGGTTCCAGCGGAAGATGCAGGATCACTTCAATGCCATTCTGGGCTGCATAAGAACTTACCGCCCCTGAATAAGGGGCGTTCGGGAGAACAGCGATCGTGATAGGCGTATCCATATCCTTAAGGGCTTCCAGATTTTTTCTTGTGTATCCGAAATCATCGAGGACTAAAGCGACGACGGGAAGTTCTTCAGTTTTTATCCTCCCGCTCTTTACCCAGTCGGGCACAACATTCTGGACGGCAAGCGTCAGGATAACGCTGCCTTTATATTTGATCTCAAAGTAAGCCGTCTTCTGCTTTTTTTCGCTGTCTGCCCGGTAATCGGATCTGGAAAGGCTGACGCCCCTTATACTCTTCAGTCCTTCTTTTATCTCACTTGTGAGTTTTGATACACTGGCCGCCTTGTCCAGCTTGACAACGTAGTCAACTGTCTTTCCGCGTACACCGCCTTTTTCCCAGTCGCTTTCCTCGCGGGAAACAATATCCCCGCCGCGGGCGCCATGAGACTGTAGAACTGATAATACGGCCTCTTCCGTCTTGAAAACGTCCTCGCGTATGTCCCTGGAGCGAAGTTTAAACACCCCCAGGACCGCAACCGCCAGGACCAGTATTATTAATAATTTGCCTCTCATATTGTTTCCTGCTTTTTGCCCTCACCTTCTTCTCCGCCGGACTTATATCCCTCGTATATCTGGAGGCCTTTCAGGATGCTGATGGCGGTTTGAAGCTGGTTATCGTACGCTTCCTTCTTTTTTTCTTCCTTTTTCTTTTCGGGCTTGGGGATCTTTCCTTTCTTTTCAAGTTTCTGAAAAACTCCTTCTTCTTCTTTCTTATCAGGTTTTTTCTTTTCCCTTTCAATCCTTTCTCTTTTTACATACACATCGGGCTTGATGCCTTTTTCGTTGATGCATTCACCGGACGGCGTATAATACGAGGCCGTCGTGAGGCGCAGTGCCGATTTATCCTTGAGGGGTATCACCGTCTGCACTGATCCTTTCCCGAAGGTGGGAACTCCGACCACTAAGCCCCGCTTGTTGTCCTTTATCGCTCCCGCTAATATCTCGGCGGCGCTCGCGGTTCCCTTGTTCACCAGAACGATCAGGTTAAGTTTGCCGAAAATGGATCTCCGTTTTGTTTTAAACTCGATACGCTTCTCAGGCGTCCTGCCTTCCGTGTAAACCACCATTTTTCCGGGTTCCAGGAATAATTCCGCCACGTATACGGATGAATCAAGGAGCCCCCCGGGATTGTTCCGCACGTCGATTATCAGACTTTTCGCGCCGTTCTTCTCCAGTTCCATGACCGCCTTTTCCAGGTCCTTAGACGTTCTCTCCTGGAACTCGACCAGTTTCACGTAACCGATATCATCCTCTATAACCTTAGCTTTTTTTATGCTTTTTAGCTTGATGATAGCGCGTGTTATCGTAAAATCCAGGAGTTTTTCGATATCTTCGCGGATTATAGTTATGGTGACCTTCGTTCCCGGTTTCCCCCGTAATTTCTTTACCGCATCGTCCAGTGTCATGTCCTGAGTGATCTCCCCTTCGATCTTAATGATCTTGTCGTCCGGCTGCAGTCCAGCCTTGAAAGCCGGGGTATCCTCGATGGGAGAAATGACCGTGAGAATACCGTTTCGTATGCCTATCTCTATGCCCAGGCCTCCAAATTCGCCTTTGGTCTCTTCGGTGATCTCCTTAAAGCTCTCAGGGTCCAGGAACTGGCTGTACCCGTCCAGGGTCCCCATCATGCCCTTTATCGCCCCATATACCAGGTCCTTTACCTTGACCGGTTTGAAATAGTCGGTACTGATAAGCGTAATTGAATCCGCCAGAAGCTGTATCTGCCTGAAAAGCTCCTTGCTGTTATCAATGATGGTCGCTTCCTTCGCGTGGACGACAAAGATGGAGCCAGTCGCAAAAAATACCGCCAAAATCACAACTATGATCTTTTTCTTCATGAATTTTCTCCCAGCTTTTTTCTGAGTATTTCGCCCACCAATTTAGGGTTCGCCTTCCCCTTGGTGGCTTTCATTACCTGCCCGACCAAAAAACTTAAAGCGTTTTCCTTGCCGCTTTTATAATCTTTGACGGACTTCTCGTTTTCTTTAATGGCTTTTTCGGCGGCTTCTTCTAAAGCTGTAACATCGGAGACCTGCTCAAGGCCCTTATCTTTGACGATCGCTTCAGGGTCCTTGCCGGTGTCGATATAGGCCTCGAGGGCTTCTTTCGCCGCAAGTCCGCTTACAGCGCCTTCTTTTGTCATCTTTATGATCTTTGCAAGGCCGGAGGGGCTGATATTCAATCCCGAAATGTCAGTGCCGCGCTCGTTCATGTGCATCATGACCTCACCCTTGACCCAGTTGCTCACCGCTTGCGGATCGTTTAACTCGGCAACTACCTTTTCGAAAAAGTCGGCTACATCTTTTTCCGCCACGAGAGTATCAACGTCAACGGCACCCAGGCCATATTGCTTGATAAACCTTTTTTCTCTTTCTTGAGGCAATTCAGGAAGCTCTTTTTGGAGGCGTTCTATTGTCTCTTTTTTCACTTCGAACGGAACCAGGTCCGGTTCGGGAAAATACCGGTAATCCTGGGTTTGCTCCTTTGTCCGCATAGAACTTGTGATATTTCTGTTTTCATCCCACAAGCGGGTTTCCTGGATTATTTTCTCCCCGTCTTCCGCCAGTTCGATCTGGCGGTTCTGTTCAAAGCTAAGCGCTTCTCTTACCGCCTTGAACGAATTCATGTTTTTTACCTCTACCTTGGTGCCCAACTCCTTTTCACCCTTTTTCCGGATAGATATGTTTGCGTCACACCTCAGGCTACCTTCCTCCATATTGCAATCAGACACCTCAAGATACTTGATAATCCTTTTTAAGACTGTCAGGTAATCATACGCTTCCTGCGACGAGCTGATATCAGGCTCGGAAACTATCTCCAGAAGAGGCGTGCCGGTCCTGTTCAGGTCGATACAACTCGAAACGGGGTCAAGATCATGCAAGAGCTTCCCCGCGTCTTCTTCCATGTGCGCCCGGGTGATCCCTATTTTCTTGGAGCCTCCCCCCTCAAGAGAGATCGTTATCTTCCCGTTATAAGCCAGCGGCGTATCGAACTGGCTGATCTGGTAATTCTTCGGTAAGTCCGGGTAATAATAGTTTTTGCGATCGAACTTTACTATTTTCTGGATATCGCAATTGAGCGCCAGCGCGACCTTTAGGGCATATTCAAAAGCTTTTTTGTTAAAAACGGGCAGGCAGCCCGGCAGTCCCAGACATACAGGGCATACCTGGGTATTCGGACCGGCGCCGAATGCCGTACTGCAGCCGCAGAACGCTTTTGTCTCAGTTGAAAGCTGAACGTGGACTTCCAGCCCTATTACGGTTTCATATTTTTCGCTCATGATGGTCTGTGTTGCTCTCAAACGCGTGCGCGACCTGAATAAGAACCTCTTCCGCGAACGGTTTAGCCGTCAGCTGCAGGCCCACCGGCAGATCATTTCTGTCCATCCCGCAGGGAATAGAAATAGCCGGCAAACCCGCAAGATTCGCCGGGATCGTGAAAATGTCCGAAAGATACATCTTCAGGGGATCGTCCATCCGCTCGCCTATCTTGAACGCGGTTGTCGGTGACGTGGGAGTCAAAATACAATCGCACTTTTTGAACGCTTCCCGGAAATCGTCGGCTATTTTCGTCCTGACCTTCTGTGCTTTAAGATAATACGCTTCGTAATACCCTTTACTTAAAGCATAGGTACCCAGAAGTACCCGCCTTTTCGCTTCGACCCCAAATCCTTCGTTCCTGCTGCCGATGTACAGATCTATTATGTCATCGGCCTTGCGATCCCTGTACCCGTAGTGGACGCCATCATACCGCGCGAGATTCGAACTTGCTTCAGCGGGGCCTATTATGTAATAGCAGCTCACGGCATACTTTGTATGAGGCAGGGAGATGTCCATCGTCTTCGCTCCAAGGCCCTTAAGCGTCTCTATGGCTTCGTCAACGCGCTTTTTTACGTCTTCATCTATACCCGACTGAAAATATTCTCTAGGAATGCCTATCGTCATACCCTCTATGCTTTTCGCAAGACTTTCCGTGTAACTTGGAACCTCTATGTTGACCGAAGTCGAATCCTTGGGGTCATATCCCGATATAATCTCCAGAAGGAGCGCGCAATCCGAAACGTTTCGCGTGACCGGCCCGATCTGGTCCAGGCTGGATGCGAACGCTATAAGCCCGTAACGCGAAACGCGACCGTACGTAGGCTTGAACCCGACAACCCCGCACATGGAGGCGGGTTGCCGGATAGATCCGCCGGTATCTGAACCGAACGCGGCTACGACTTCTCCCGCTGCAACTGCCGCCGCCGACCCGCCACTCGAACCGCCGGGAATGCGCGTCGTATCCCAGGGGTTCTTTGTGGGTCCGTAATAAGAATTCTCGCAGGAAGATCCGAAAGCAAACTCATCCATGTTCGTCATCCCTACCAGCAAAGCTCCCTCTGCAATGAGCTTCTCGGCAACGGTAGCGCTATATGGAGGTTTAAAACCTTCCAGAACGTGAGAGGCGCAGGTTGTAAGCTGGCCCTTAACGCATATGTTATCCTTCAGGGCTACGGGTGCTCCCCACAACCGGCCTTTTTCTTTGTTTTTTTCAAGCCGGGAGGCGCGCTCGATCACGTTTCCGGCGTCCAGATGAGCAAAGGCGTTAATGTCCTTATCGATCTTTATTGCCCTCTCGGCCAGCATCTTCCCGAGCTCTTTAAGCGGGGCTGACTGCTGATCAAGCCAGTTCTTATACTCAACAATGCCGGATAAAATATCTTCCATATTACGTATCTTTAATTATTTTAGGAACTTTGAAAAAGTTTTCATGCCTTGCCGGCGCGTTGCCTAATGCCTCTTCCACGGGAATGGAATCTTTAAGTTCGTCTTCCCGGAATACATTTTTCATGGAAGAAAGGACATGTGACGTGGGTAGAGTACCTTCTGTGTCAACTTCGTTCAACTGCGCGATATATTTGAGGATGTCGGAGAGCTGCTTCTGGAATTTGCCGACCTCTTCTTCGTTCAGTTTCAGTCTGGCAAGCATGGCTACGTGCTTAACGTCTTCTTTTGAAATGGTTTCCGCGGTATTATTATTAATATTGTTCATGGCCAATACAATAACATAAACATAAACAAAAGTCAATCTTCACTTATCGCGTCCGAGATCCTGACATAGTCAGAAAGAGAAAGATTTTCCGCCCTGCTTGATAAGTCTATATCACAGGATTCCAGGAGGCGTTGCCATTCATCCCGTTCCATCGACATAAATCCGGCATGAGCCAGAGAGTTAAGGATCTTTTTGCGCCGCTGCAAAAACGCTTTACGGATGACCTTGAACATAAGCTCTTTATCCCCGACCTTGAACTGCGGTTCTGGAAAGATTTCCATCTTTAAAAGGCACGAATCGACTTTTGGCTTCGGATAAAAAGAGTTTTTACTGACCTTGAACGCCTTTTCGGCCTTAGTGTAAAACTGTACAAAACAACTTAACGCGCCGTATTCTTTTGATCCCGGCAAGGCGACAATGCGGCGGGCAACTTCGTCCTGCATCATGATATACGCCGATTTGACGCTCTCTCTCTGCTCGATTATTTTTTCAATAACAGGAGTGGTAATGTAGTACGGAATGTTCCCAAAGATCAGTAAGCGCTCTCCCCGCGGAACTAAAGCCTGCAGGTCCAGCTTCAGGATATCCTCGCAGATCAGCTCCAGGTTCTTTTTTTGCCCGAAAAGAGGAGCCATGATCTCGCAGATCTTCGCGTCTTTTTCCACGGCGAAGATCTTCTTCACCCTGTCGGCGACCTCAAATGACATAACGCCGAACCCGGCCCCTATCTCTACGACAACGCTTTCGCCGTCAAGCTGCAGTTCTCCCAGGATATTGTCCCGCACGTTCTTGTCGATGAGAAAATTCTGACCCAGGCGTTTCAGCGGCCGGAAACCGTGTTCTTGCCACAACTTTTTAAGTTCATTAATGTTCATTTGAGAGGATCAATTGCCGGAAATAGCGCGGGAAGCCAGTTTTATCGCCTGTTTCATGGAACCGGGGTCCGCAAGGTTCTTTCCGGCGATATCAAAAGCGGTCCCATGGTCCGGGCTGGTCCGCACCCAACCCAGCCCGAGAGTTACGTTGACCCCGCTGTTAAATTCGACCATCTTGAAAGGCGCCAGGCACTGATCGTGATACATCGAAACAACGATATCGATCTTCTTCTTTAGCGCCCGGTAAAAGATCGTATCTCCTGAAACGGGACCTTCAATATGTTCGTAAAAGTTCTTAGCTTTCTCCACCGCGGGCGCTATAATATCGATCTCCTCCGTGCCTATTTTTCCGCTCTCGCCGCAATGGGGGTTCAATGCGCTGACCCCTATGCGCGCGGGATCGTTTTTTGACAAAAGTTTGCGGCCTTCGACGACCTGCCTCAAGGTATCAACGATCAGTTCGGTGGTCAGCGCCCCGGAAACTTCACTTAGCGGTATATGCCTCGTAACCGGCACAACACACAGCTTTTCGCCCGTGAGGACCATCGTCACCAGTCTTGCGGAACACGCTTCTTGGAGATACTCCGTGTGTCCGATGAATCCTTCATGCACGCGCGCGATGGCTTCCTTGGACACCGGAGCGGTTACCATAGCCCTGGGTGTTTTGCAGCCGGGATCCTGCATTATCATGGCTGCGGCCTTTATGCATTCCAGGGCTTTTTTCGCGCCGTCGACGGTCGCTTTGCCCGGCGAGGCCTCTTTAAGAGGCGGTCCCGGATCCAGTACGTTTACGCTACCTTCATCCAGGTCTATTTTTTCATCCAAACCCACACCTTGATGAACCGTAAACTTGCCCGGGAACAAACCTTCCGAAGCCTTTTTTATTACTTCCGCGTCGGCCACAATTGTAAAAATGGCAAGCTCCATTATGTCCGGGCTTGCCATTGATTTCATTATAACTTCCGGGCCGACCCCCGCGGGATCGCCCATGGTTATGAAGATCTGTGGTTTATTTGTATGAGATATAGGCATTTTCTCTTTTTTCTTCGATCCACTTTACGAGGTTCTCCTCAAATTTTCTCTTGTAGATCTCCCCCTTTATGAAGTCGCTGACCTCGTCAAACCCTGCCTCTCGGGACTCCTCGATCTGATCGACCAGGAATACGTGATAGCCGATATTCGACTCAACAACATCGGAGATCTGGCCCTCCTTCAAGGCGAACACGACTCCGTCTATCTCCGGTATCATCTGGCCGGGGGAAACGTATCCCATGTCCCCGCCGGTCGCCGCGTAAGGCCCTTCCGACCTGTCCCTGGCCAGCGATTCAAAGACCCTGCCTTTTTTGAGGTCGGAGACTATTTTATCGATCTTCTCCTGGGCTTCTTTATTTCCGGCCTCGTCAGTCGCCTTGCGCACCATGATGCCCCGTAGCTTCACGCGTTTAGGTATGACCAGCTGCTCCTTGTTCTTCCCGTAGACGTCGCGGATCTCCGCGGGGGTTATGACGATCTTATTCGCCACTTCCTTTTCAACAAGCTTCTGGCCCAGCATCTGCTCCTTCAGCTCTTTTTCAAACTCGGTCAGGTTAGTGCCTTTCGCGCTAAGGGCGCGCAAAAATTCATCCTCCGAAGAATAAAATGACTTTACGCGTTCTAACCTTCCGCCAAGTTCTTCTTCGTCTACCTCTATCTTTTCCGCTCTTGCAAGGCTTACGATGAGCTTGGAGTTTACGATCTGCTCCAGAAGCTGCTTTCTGGCTCCTTCCAGGCGCTTTTCAAGCTCCTCCCCCTTAAAGTTAGCTTCATAGGTCTGCTTTACCGGGCCGAACGCCCTGTCAAATTCTCTCTGCGTTATAACTTCGTCATTGACGACGACGATGACCTTATCTACAACCCCCGAAAATGCGGTAGCAGAGGCCAACAGCACACATAAAAAAACGGCCAGGCTCAGAATGTCTTTTATCATTTTTCTCATCTTACGCTTTCCTCCCTTTTATTTATTTTCTGTCTCCGGGGCCTCTTCCATCCCGAAAAGGACTTCCTCGTTTATTTTGATATCAGTTTCGTCGCGTAGCTTACTCAAAAGATCATTGAACATTTTCTGTCTCTCGATCGTGCGCAGCCTTGACCTTATGTTCTCCTGGACGTTCTCTATGGGCTTCAGCTGCGGAGGCCTGCGATCCGTCAGTTTTATGATGTGATACCCCAGCTTGGTTTTTACGATGCCGCTCGTCTGGTCGACCTCCAGAGTCTCGCACGCCGCTTCAAATTCCGGCATTAGCTGTCCTTTGGGAAAATATCCGATGTCTCCCCCGCGCTGTGCGGTCGGGTCGACTGATTTTGCCCTTGCCAGATCTTCAAACTTTCCCCCGCCTTTAAGTCCTTTAAGTATTTCTTCAGCGGCTTCAGGCGACTGCACCAATATGTGAGAGACGCGCATTATCTCCGGCGTCATGTAATCTGATTTGTTTTCGTTGTAGTATACGAGTATATCTTCGTCGGTTATATCTATCTTGTCGTCGACTTCGTCTTTTAAGAGGCGCGCGATCAATATTTTTTTCTTCGCCTCCTCAATAACCTTGAGGGTGTCTTCGTCCTTTTGAAGGCCCTTGCGGATCGCCTCCTGGTAAAGCAGCGTATCGTTGATCACTTCCTCCAGAAACTCCTTTTTTCGCCTTTTTACGATCGCCCGGTACCTTTCGGGTAGATTGGACACACGTTCGTTAAAACTACCAACGGTGATCTTCGATTTGCCGATCGAAACAAGAACGGCCCCTTTATCGGACGGTCCGCCACACCCCGAAACGGCCACGGCAAGAAAAACAATAGAAGTAAAGAGTTTAACTATATTATACCCTCTCATAATTCTAAATATAATAACAAATCGCGCGGACATTTGCAACCAACAGATGTGCTTATTTGAGGTGGTGGATCTCTTCGCGCAGGAGGCGACAGTAGAGGTCGAAACCTACCTGGTCGATGAAGCCGCTCTGCTCCACGCCCAGTAAATTTCCCGCCCCCCTCATCTCGAGATCGCGCATGGCGATCTTGAAACCGGCACCCAGCTCGTGGTATTTTTTAATGGCGCTCAGCCTTTTTTGCACTTCGTACGTAAGGGTCGCCATGTCACGGACGACGAAATACGCGTAAGCCTTGCGGTCGAACCTTCCGATCCTTCCCCTTAGCTGGTAAAGATCCGCGAGGCCAAACTTGTCCGCGCCGTCGACTATCATCGTGTTCGCGTTGGGGATGTCGATCCCCGACTCGACGATAGTCGTGCATACCAGGATATCTACTTCTCCTCTTATGAACTTTAGCATCGTCTTCTCGAGGGTCTTCGAGGACATCTGGCCGTGCCCTATCATGAGGCGCGCATCCGGAGCGAGTTTGCTGACCTCGGAAGCGATCCTGTCGATCGTCTCCACGCGGTTATGCACGTAATAGACCTGTCCTCTTCTGGAGAGCTCCTTCTTTATCGCCTCGCGTACTATCTTTTTATCATGTTCGATCACTTCCGTGTGAATGGGCATCCTCTCCAGGGGAGGCGTCTCTATTACCGATATATCCTTGCCCCCCATCAGGGCCAGGTACAGCGTCCTTGGTATGGGCGTCGCCGTCAGCGTAAGGATATCCACGTTTACTTTCAATCTCTTTATCTTTTCTTTCTGCCGAACACCGAACCTTTGCTCCTCGTCTATGATCAAAAGGCCCAGGTCCTTGAATTCGATGTCATCTGAAAGGATCCTGTGGGTCCCGATGACTACATCGACCTTGCCTTCTTTCAGGCCTTTTACGATCGACTTCTGCTCTGCGGAAGTCCTGAAACGGTTGAGCATTTGAACGCTGACCGGATAGTCTTTCAGTCTCCTCCTGAAGGTGTCCGTGTGCTGCTCCGCCAGGATCGTCGTAGGCACGAGAACGGCGACCTGCTTATTGTCCATAACGGCCTTAAAGACCGCTCTCAAGGCGACTTCCGTCTTGCCGTACCCGACGTCACCGCATAAGAGGCGGTCCATGGGGCGGCTGCGCTCCATGTCCTTTTTAACGACCTTGGTCGCCTTAAGCTGGTCAGGGGTCTCTTTGTAGGGAAACGCTTCTTCCACTTCCTCCTGCCAGTCCGTGTCTTTGCTGAACGCGTACGCCGCGGTTTTTTCTCTTTTCGCCTGGAGATTAAGAAGATCTTTCGCTACCCTTGAAACGCTCTTGGCTGCTTTTCTTTTCGCGCTTTCCCACTTCTTTCCGCTTTTCAGGCTGTTCATCTGGGGAGATCTCCTGTGAAAAGAAATATACCTTTGTAGTTTGTGCAGCTCCTTGTTCTCCATGTAGAGCTTATCCCCTCCCTTATACTCTATCACGAAGTAATCTTTTGTTTTTCCTTCGCGCCGGATACGCTGCATGCCCAGATACTTCCCGATCCCGTAATCTATGTGGACAACGTGATCCCCCGGCTCAATATCAACAAAAGATTCGATGGGGCTCTCGCCCATTTCGATCTCTATGGGCCTCTTCTTAACGCGCGTGCGCCTGAGGGCGCTTACGGGAAGGATGATGACGCCTTTGTGGCCGGTGATATTCTTGAACGAAACAAGGTCAACGCTTTTTATCGACCGCACTTTTCCGTCAGAAAGGTCTATCCTTACCGGATATTCGAAAGTCACGGGGTAGATGATAAGGATCTCGCCCGTGAGGCTGAAGTCCCCTTCAATAGAGACTTTCCGGCATCTGGTATAACCGTATTTATCAAGAGAGCTTACTATTTTCTCCGGATCGGCGGTCTCGTTAATGTAGAGTTTGATAGATTCGAACATGCTACATTTTTTCGGGAAAGGTGATGTTCAAAAGGCCAAGCCCGTTCGCAAGGACTATGCGCGCGCACTCGACGAGAAACAGCCTTGCCTTGGAAAGCGCGGGATCTTCCGAAACGACCCTGCACTCGGTATAGAACGAATGGAACTCGCGGGCCAGTTCGTTAAGGTAAACCAGGAGCCGGTTCGGCTCAAGCGCTTCCCCGCTGGCCTTGACGACAAAAGGAAATTCGAACAGCTTCCTCATAAGTTCCTTTTCCTGCTTCGTCTTTAAAAGCTCGAGGTCCGTCTTCCGGAAAAACAGGCTCAGCGCCTTCTTCCGGCTGTACTTGTGGATGCTGCATATCCTCGCGTGGGCATATTGTATGTAAAATACGGGGTTGTCGACCGACTCTTTTTTTGCCAGCTCTATATCGAACTCAAGATGGCTGTCAAGCCGTCTTACCAGGAAGAAAAATCTGGCTACATCCTTGCCGACCTCATCTATGACTTCGCGCAAGGATATGAACTCTCCCTTGCGGGTCGACATCGAAACCGTTTCACCGCCGCGCAGGAGTTTCACGAGCTGAACGATGAGGATGTTGAGGGATTTTTCCTCATGTCCCATGGCCTGCACCGCGGCCTTCATCCTGCCGATGTAGCCGTGATGGTCCGGTCCCAGAAGGTCTACTATTCTTTCGTACCCTCTCTGGTATTTATCCCTGTGATACGCTATGTCGGGCGCAAGGTAAGTAAAAGAATTGTCGCTTTTCACGACAACGCGGTCCTTTTCGTCGCCGAACCGCGTGGACGCGAACCATTTCGCACCCTCGTTTTCGTAGACAAAACCGTCTTTTTCAAGCTCCGCGAGGACCTTTTCGACCTCTTTTCGCTCCTCGAGTTTCGCCTGGCTCGTCCATACGTCAAAGGACACCCCGAACGCCCCCAGGTCGTCCCTGATCATTTCCATCATGTAGTCGACGGCCCTTTCCCGGAAAAAGCGTTCCGTTTCGGGGCTTCTCTCAAGCAGTTTATCGCCTTTTTCCTTTTTTATTTCTTCCGCGATGTCTATTATGTAATCGCCCACATAACCGTCTTCCGGCAGTTCTTCATCCTCACCGAAAAGGTTCCTGTAGCGGATCTCGACCGACCTGCCGAGCAGATTGATCTGCCGGCCGTAATCGTTCAGATAATATTCGCTGGTGACGTCATAACCGGAAAAACGCAGGATCCTGGCAAGCGCGTCTCCGACTGCCGCCTGCCTGCCGTGGGCTATCGTCAAAGGCCCTGTCGGGTTGGCGCTTACGTACTCGAGGTTGACTTTTTTGCCCCGGCCTTCATTCGAGCTCCCGAAACTCTTCCCGAGTTTCATGATGTCTACCATCTCCTTGCGGGAATACTCGTCTGAAAGCCATAGATTAATGAAATTGCCTTTGAGTTTTACGTCGCCTACGTATTTTGAAAGGTCGGACTTCTCGAGCGCTTCGCGAAATGCCGCCATTACGCCGTTACCTACATCCTGCGGCGAGCGGCTCAAGACAGAAGCCAGGCGCATGGCGATATTTGAGGTAAGATCCCCGTGCTGTTTATCACGGGTTAACTGGAAATTGGCGTCGATCTCTTCGGGGAAAGACCGGTCTGGAAAATTTTTCTTAAAAAAGGCGTGAACCGCTTTTACGAAGGTTGCTGAGATCCTTTTCGTGATGTCTTTTCCAAACATTTGGCGTCAAAACGCTCCCTGGGAGCATCGGACCACAATCTTTCAAGCCCGTAAAACTCCCTTACGTCTCCATAAAAAACATGCGCTACCACATCCTCATAATCCAGCAAGACCCAGTACGGGTTGTTCTTTCCTTCAATATGCAAGGGGCGAACGCGTATTTTGGATAGCTTTTCCTGTATTGCCTTGGAGATAGCATTGACCCTGCGGGAAGAACTTGCGCTGACAAGGACAAACCAGTCGCACAATGTCGAAATACGGCTCATGTCCATCAGGACGATGTCATGGCCTTTTTTCTCCGCAGCAGATTCTGCAATAAGCTGCGCCTTATCCTTTGATGTCAACTTTTTCACCAATTATAGAAAATAAGAAGGGTTGCCAGCAGTAATTATTTACCAAGAATTCTGTACATCCCTGTGCCGCAATCCGGACATTTGCCCTTCATAGCTTTTCTCTTGTTCTTCATTGTTACTTCTTTAGCATCCTTGATCTCTTTTTTCTTCTTACATTTTACACAATACCCTTCTGCCATCAGAAACACCTCCTGTTTAGGTATTAATATTATTATAATACTTGCTAAAGTTTATCACAATACAGCTAAATATTCAAGTAAATTGAGGCTACAACTTATGGAGTGAAACAACATAAGTTGTGATTTCAGGAAAGTAAGTTTTCCTGAAATCAAGCCGAAATTTATCCCGAGCGAGTGACCCCCGAGCTTGTCGAGGGGAAACGAGCCGAGGGATCTGGAAAAGATTCCTCGACTTCGTGCCCTTCGGGCACTTCGCTCGGAATGACATGTTGCCTTACCTATATAAGCCTTTGTTCCCGATATATTGCACGACGGGCGCCGGAACAAGATGATCTATCGGCTCTCTCCTTTTTATCCGGTCCCTTATGTCAGATGAAGATATATCAAGCGCGGGGATGGTTATCCTGGTGATCTTGCCCTCATAGGCGCTTTTTTCTACGTTTCCTCCCGGCCGCGAGGCTATGACAAACGTGACCGAATCCAGGATCTCGTCTATATTTTTCCAGGTAGAGAGGTCCCCGGCCCAGTCCGAACCGGTCAAAAAGAAGAGTTCGGCACCTGGGGCGTATTTTTCCTTGAAATGCTTAATTGTCTCTATGGAATATGATATGTCTTTTTTGTCTATCTCGTAAGTGGATACTTCGAACCTTTCGTATCCTTCAAGGGCCAGGCGCGTCATGTTGAGCCGGTCGGCGGCAGAGACGCTGCATTCTACTTCTTTATGCGGGGGTATATGCGCGGGGATGAATACGACCTTATCCAGCTCGAAGCGGTGCCAGCATTCCTCTGCCAGCACCAAATGCCCCATGTGTATCGGATTAAACGTACCGCCGAGCATTCCAATTTTCATATTCAGTGTAATCGTAATAATCCTTGTAAAAGTATGTCATCCCGGGCGAGGCCGAAGGCCGAGACCCGGGACCAAATAAAATTATTACGTGATCCCGGATATTCGCCTTCGGCGAATTCCGGGATGACATATTTCTTTAATGCTCCGCGAAAAACAGTTCAAACATTATTTTTAAGATCAGGTGCGGATCTGACCGTTGCCGCGCACAACGTATTTATACGTACACAGCTCTTCAAGTCCCATGGGGCCGCGGGCGTGGAGCCTGTCGGTGCTTATACCTATTTCGGCGCCCTTGCCAAACTCGCCGCCGTCCGTGAACCTGGTGGAAACGTTAATATAGACCGCGGCGGAATCAACTCTTCTTACGAATTCTTCGCCTGTCTTGTCGTTCTTCGTCACTATCGCGTCTGAATGGGCCGAGCCGAACTTCGCGATATGGCCTATCGCTTCATCCAGTGAAGGCACAACGCGGATATTCAGGACAAGGTCGAGCCATTCGGTAGTAAAATCTTCGTCAGTTACATCTTCGATGTCACTTACGATCTTCCTCGTGGCTTCGCATCCCTTCATCTTCACGTCGGCCTTTTTGAACTTTTCCGTCATGCGCGGGAGAAACTTTTCCGCCACCTTTTCGTGGACAAGCATGGTCTCCATCGCGTTGCAGACGCCGGGCCTCTGGACCTTCGCGTTAAAACATATCTCTTCCGCCATGTCCAGGTCGGCATCCGCGTCAACATAAACGTGACAGATGCCTTTATAGTGTTTGATAACGGGAATGCGGCTTTTTTCAACCACCTGGCGTATAAGGGACTCGCCGCCTCTGGGCATTATGAGGTCTATATCTTCGGATGCTTCAAGCATGGCGCCTACAAGCTCCCTTGAAGTATCTTCAATAAGGATAAAAGCGCCTTCCGGCAAGTTCTCTTTCGAAGCGCCCTCTTTCATCGCCTCGTATATGGCCTTATTAGTCTCTATCGCGCCCGTTCCTCCCCGGAGTATGACGCTGTTCCCTGATTTTAAGCACAGGGCGGCGCAATCCGCCGTCACGTTGGGGCGGGACTCGTAAATAATACCTATAACACCTATGGGTACCCTTACCTTATCGATCACAAGGCCGTTGGGCCTTCTTATGCTTTCAAGCACGGTTCCGACGGGATCCGGATGCTTCGCAACCTGGCGGAGCATCTCGCACATTCCGTCTATGCGCTTATCTCCAAGCGTTAAGCGATCTACAAAAGAGGCGGCTTTGCCTTTTTCTTCCGCGGCGGCGATGTCCGCTTCGTTCGCCTTCTTGATCTTATCCCTTGAAGCGTCGATGCTTTCCGCCATGGATAAAAGCGCCTTGTCCTTCTCCCCTG